>NZ_AXVU01000006.1:0-216668 GCF_000482585.1 Streptomyces sp. CNQ329
GGGGCGAAGCCCCATCGCGCAGCGACGCCCCCGCAGCGAAGCGGAGGGGGCGCCCTTGACGCCGGACGCAGGCCCGACAATCAAAGAGCGGGGTGGCCCGGGGGGAGCCCTCACGACACCGCCCCACCCCGACGGCGGGACCCCCGTGCCCGGCCTGCCGTATGGCACCGTCCGCTCCGACGGCGGGACCCCCGTGCCCGGCCTGCCGTATGGCACCGCCCACCCCGACACGGACCCCACCGGCACCGCCTCCCTCACGGACGGGCGCGCACCCCGACACGGGCACTCCGGAACACCGGTCCGCTCGGCGAACCAAGGGCCCGCCCCGGGCGCGTACCCCCGCACTCGCCTCACGCATACGACGCACCAGTCGTCGACACCCGTGACCCGGGCTCACTGTCAGACCGGGCGCATACCCTTGGGCGGGTGTGAGGGCGAGGCGTGCGGACGGTCTCGGCGGCGGCCTCGGCCGCGAAGAGGATCGCGGCCACCGGCCGCGAAGAGATTCGCGGCCGCCGGCCGCTGCAAGCGAGCCGCCGCCTGGACGACCACGATTCCGGCGCCCGCCATCAAGAGCGACCCGGAGCGTACTCGTCGGAGCCGGTACTCGATGCCGCCATGCGGTCCCGCCGGACGTCAGCCGAGGCCCAGCCAGCGTTCGAGGGGATCCAGGGCGAAGTAGACGACGAACACCGCCGACGTCACCCACAGCGCCGGGCGGACGCTGCCCGGGCGGCCGATCGCCGTGCGGAGCAGGGTGTGGGCCAGGAATCCCATGCCGATGCCGGCCGTGATGCTGAAGCTGAAGGGCATCAGGATGATCGTCAGGAAGGCCGGGGCCGCGATCGTGGGGTCGGACCAGTCGATGCCGCGGATGTTGGACGACAGGATCAGGTAGCCGACCGCCACCAGCGCCGGCGTCGCCGCCTGGGAGGGGACGATCGTCACCAGCGGGGTGAAGACCAGAGCCAGCAGGAACAGCGCGCCCGTGACGAGGTTCGCCAGGCCCGTACGGGCTCCCTCGCCGACGCCCGCCGTGGACTCGGCGAAGGCCGTGCTCGCCGAGGCGGAGGCGGCGCCGCCGAGGGCGACGGCGGCACCGTCGGCCATGAGGACCCGGTTCATCTCGGGAAGGCGGCCGTTCTCGTCGAGGAGGCGGGCCTCCTCGGTGACGCCGAGGATCGTGCCCATCGCGTCGAAGAAGCCGGACAGCAGCACGGTGAAGACGAAGAGACAGCCCGTCAGGATCCCCGCCTCGCGGAAGCCGCCGAAGAGGCTCGCCTCGCCCAGCAGGCCGAAGTGGGGGGCCTCGACGACGTGGTCGGGGATCACCGGGGCCGTCAGGCCCCACGCCCCGTCCGGGACGTCGGCGAGCGCGTGGATGATCACCGCGAGCACCGTCATCGTCACGATGCTGACGAGGATCGCGCCCCGGAAGCGGCGGGCCAGCAGGACGAAGGTCAGCGCCAGGCCCAGCACGAAGACCAGCACGGGCCACCCCTTCAGGTGACCCGCGGTGCCCAGGGTGAGTGGGACGGTGGTGTGCGCCGAGTCGGGGTTGCGGGTGACGAAGCCCGCGTCGACCAGGCCGACGAGGGCGATGAAGAGGCCGATGCCGATCACGATGGCCTTGCGGAGGCCGTCGGGGATCGCCGACATCACCCGCTCCCGCAGCCCCGTCGCCACCAGCAGCATGATGATCAGCCCTGCCAGCACCACCATGCCCATCGCGTCCGCCCACGACATCTCCGGCGCGAGCTGGAGCGACACCACGGCGTTGATGCCCAGGCCCGCGGCGCAGGCGACGGGGACGTTGCCGATGACGCCCATGAGCAGTGTGGTCACCGCCGCGACCAGCACGGTGGCCGTGACCAGCTCGCCGTGGTCGAGCTTGTGGCCAAACTTGTCCGTCGCCGAACCCAGGATGATCGGGTTCAGCACGATGATGTACGCCATGGCGAAGAAGGTCGCCAGCCCGCCCCGCAGCTCCTGGGTGACCGACGAGCCGCGGCGCGAGAGGTGGAAGAAGGAATCGAGGGGGGAGGAGGGCCGGGGCGGGGGCCCGTCCCCGGGGCCCGTGCCGGCGGTCTTCGAGGCGGGGGGCATGCGCGACCTTCGGGCTGAGCGGCGGCCGGACTTCGGCGCCCACTCAGTATGCCGCCGTGCGCGGGCCCGTACCCTGGTGACATGGGCAAGAAGGCGTACAGGCATCCGGCGCCGGAGCCGTTCGAGGGCGACATCATGGCGGTGACCGTGGGCGGCACCGTGCTGTGGACGGTGCTCTTCCTCGTCCAGTTGCCGTTCCTCGGCCGGCTGGACGACCAGGACCGCCTGTGGTGGCTGTGGACCTGTCTCGCGGGTGCCGGCCTCGGTCTCGTCGGCATCTGGTACGTACGCCGCCGCGAGGCGGCCCTCGCCCGGGGCGGGCGCGCAGGCGACCGGTCGAACACGTAACGTCGTACGCATGACGCAGCGGGTCGAGACGGCCGCCGACGGCGGCGAGGGGCCGGTGCCAGGCGGTGGGCCGGGCGGGGCGGTAGGCGGGAAACCGGGCGGGACGGGGGGTACGGGCGGGAAGACGGGCGGGGAACCGGGCGGGACGGGGCCAAACGGGGCGGCTGCGGCGGGCGTTGCGCGGCGGCACGACGGGCTCACCGCCGCCGAGGTCGCCGAGCGCGTGGCCCGCGGCGAGGTCAACGACGTACCCGTACGCTCCTCCCGCTCCGCCGGGGACATCGTCCGCGCCAACGTCTTCACCCGCTTCAACGCCATCATCGGTGTCCTGTGGATCATCATGCTGGCCGTCGCGCCCTTCCAGGACACCCTCTTCGGCTTCGTGATCCTCGCGAACACCGGCATCGGCATCATCCAGGAGCTGCGCGCCAAGAAGACGCTCGACAGCCTCGCCGTCATCGGCGAGGCCAAGCCGCGGGTGCGCCGCGACGGCCGCACCGTCGAGATCCCCACCGCCGGGATCGTCCTCGGCGACCTCGTCGAGCTGGGCCCCGGCGACAAGGTCGTCGTCGACGGCGAGGTGCTGGAATCCGAGAGCCTGGAGATCGACGAGTCCCTGCTCACCGGCGAGGCCGACCCCGTCGTCAAGCAGCCCGGCGACAGGGTCCTCTCCGGCAGCTTCGTCGTCGCCGGCGGCGGCGCCTTCACGGCGACGAAGGTGGGACGCGAGGCGTACGCCGCGCAGCTGGCCGAGGAGGCGTCGCGCTTCACGCTCGTCCACTCCGAGCTGCGCAGCGGCATCAGCACGATCCTCAAGTACGTGACGTACATGATGATCCCGGCCGCCATCGGCCTGGTCATCAGCCAGCTCGTGGTCGAGAACGAGGGCCTGCGGGACGCCATCCGCCGCATGGTCGGCGGCATCGTGCCGATGGTGCCCGAGGGGCTGGTGCTGCTGACCTCGGTGGCGTTCGCGATAGGCGTCATCCGGCTCGGCCGCAAGCAGTGCCTCGTGCAGGAGCTGCCCGCGATCGAAGGGCTCGCGCGGGTCGACGTCGTCTTCCTCGACAAGACCGGCACCCTCACCGAGGGCGGCATGGACGTCACCGAGCTGCGGCCCCTGCGCGGCGCGACAGAGGCGGACGTGCGGCGGGTGCTGGGCGCCCTCGGCTCGTCCGACCCGCGGCCGAACGCCAGCCTGCAGGCCCTCATCGAGACGTACCCGGACACCGGGGAGCTGAGCTGCACGGGCTCGCTGCCGTTCTCCTCGGCGCGCAAGTACAGCGGGGCGTCGTTCAGCGGCGCCGGCACCGGTGCGGGCACGTGGCTGCTGGGCGCCCCCGACGTGCTGCTGCCGGCCGGTGACTCCTCCCTCGCCGAGATCGACGACCTGAACGCGCAGGGCCTGCGCGTCCTGCTGCTCGCCCGCGCCGTGCGGGAGCTGGACGACCCGGAGGTGGCGCGCGGCGTCGAACCGGCCGCGCTGGTCGTGCTGGAGCAGCGGCTGCGTCCGGACGCCGCCGACACTCTCGGTTACTTCGCCGAGGAGCGGGTCGAGACGAAGATCATTTCGGGCGACAACGCGGTGTCCGTGGGCGCGGTGGCCGCGAAGCTCGGCATGCCGGGCGCGGACCGTACCGTCGACGCGCGCACGCTGCCGGCGGACCGCGACGAGATGGCCGCCGTCCTCGACGACAACGCGGTCTTCGGCCGCGTCAACCCGCAGCAGAAGCGCGACATGGTCGCCGCGCTGAAGTCCCGCGGCCACGACGTGGCGATGACCGGCGACGGCGTCAACGACGTGCTGGCGCTGAAGGACGCGGACATCGGCGTGTCCATGGGCTCGGGCTCGGAGGCGTCCAAGGCCGTCGCGCAGATCGTGCTGCTGAACAACAGCTTCTCCACCCTCCCCTCGGTCGTCGCCGAGGGCCGCAGGGTCATCGGCAACATCGAGCGGGTCGCGAACCTGTTCCTGGTCAAGACGGTCTACTCGGTGCTGCTCGCGCTGCTGGTCGTCGCCACGCAGGTGCCGTACCCGTTCCTGCCGCGGCATCTGACGCTGCTGTCGACGCTGACGATCGGCGTGCCGGCGTTCTTCCTCGCGCTGGCGCCGAACAAGGAGCGGGCGCGGCCGAACTTCGTGCGCCGGGTGATGCGGTACGCGATCCCGGCGGGGCTGATCGCGGGGACGGCGACGTTCGTGACGTACATGCTGGCGCGGTCGCACTACTCGGGGCACGGCGCGCTGGACGCGGAGACGTCGGCGGCGACGCTGACGCTGTTCCTGATCGCGATGTGGGTGCTGGTGATCATCGCGCGGCCGTACACGTGGTGGCGGGTGGGACTGGTCGCGACGATGGCGCTGGGGTTCGTGATCGTGCTGATCACGCCCTGGTTGCAGGACTTCTTCGCGCTGAAGCTGGTGGGTGCGCAGATGCCGTGGACGGCGGTGGGGATCGCCGTGGCGGCGTCCGTGCTGCTGGAGTTCGCGTGGCGGTGGGTGACGCGCCGCTTCCCGGACTGAGGTGGTGGTGCGGGTGACCCGGGTCGTTCGCGGAGGCTGCCCGGTGCGGGGCGGCTGCGGTGAGGCGGTCCCGGTGAGGAGGCCCCGGTGAAGCTCTTCGCCGCCGTGGTCCCGCCCGCGGACGTGCTGGGGGAACTGACGGAAACGGTGAAACGGCTGCGGAGGCTGCCCGGTGCGGGACGGCTGCGCTGGGTGCCGCCGGAAGGGTGGCACATCACCGTCGCGTTCTACGGGGAGGTGCCGGCGGGCTCCGTCCCGGAGCTGGGCGAGCGGCTGGCGCGGGCGGCGGCGCGGCGACGGGGGCCGGTGCGGCTGGGACTGGCGGGCGGCGGACGGGTCTCGGACACGGTGCTGTGGACGGAGGCGGTGGGGAACGCCGAGGAGCTGGGCCGCCTGGCGGCGGGCGCGGTGGCGGCGGGGCGGCGCACGCGGGGGATGCCGCAGGCGCCGGGACGCGGCGCGGAGCGCCGGTACCGCCCGCACCTGACCCTGGCGCGCCAGCGCCACGGCGGCGGCACGGACCTGACCCCGTTCACGTACGCCCTGCGGGACTTCACCACCCCGCAACGTGAGATCCCCGCCCTCACCCTGATCCGCAGCCACCCCCCGCCCCCGGGCCACCTCGGCGCCCAGCCCGACTACGAACCCCTGGCCACCTGGCCTCTGGGCCGCAGCGGGACATAGCCGGAGGCTCAGTCGCGGGGGAACTCGCCGGTCGCCAGCTTGAGCCCGACGGGGGTATTGGTGAGATCGATGTCGACACCGAAGTCGAGGGTCGTCTCGACGCGGTACTCTCCGTCCTCGGGCAGCAGGTGCAGGTGGCACTTGGCGGTGTACGGATCGACGATCAGGTAGACCGGCACACCTGCGGTGGCGTAGGCGTCCTTCTTCGGCCCGTAGTCGTTGGCAGCGGTTGCCTTGGAGATCACCTCGCCGACGAACTCCACGTCCTGAGGGCGCCAGCGTCCCTTGTCGTCGGGTTCACCGCCCTTCGCCATTGCGGCGATGTCGCAGGCGAAGCCGTTGAGGTGCCCGGGAAAGTCGATGCGGACATCGGATGCGGTCCGCGTGACAGGGTACTGGGCGCGAATCTGATCGTAGATGAGCGCAATGATCACCCAGTGCTTCTGCCGCTGCGGCGACATGTAGATGTTCCCCTCGACGATCTCAATCTTGTATCCCTCGGGGACGGGCATCCGCTCCAGCCACTCGAACATCATGTCGAGGGTGAGCTCGTCGCTCTCGTCGGCCATCTCGATCCTGTCGGTCTCCACGACGGTCATCGTGCCGCTCCTCCCCGCTGCCGCCCGAACGCCGCAGCCGGTAGTGCAACGATACTCACGGTCAGCCGTCACGGTTCGTTACCGCACGCCCGGGCCCGCCGCCCCGCGGGGAGCGGCGGGCCCGTAAGCTCGTACGCGTGAACGCCAAGACCCGCATCCGCGTCGTCAGCGCCACGCTCGTGCTGATCTTCGCCGTCGTCGCCCTCGCCGCCGCCTTCGGCGGCTGAGGCGGCCCGGCCTACCCGACGCTCACCAGGCGAACGCCTCCGGTGACGGTCCCGTGCCCGGGAAGATCTCGTCGAGCGACGCCAGCAGCTCGTCCGACAGCGTCAGGTCCGGCGCCGGCAGCGCCGAGGTGAGCTGCTCCATCGTGCGCGGGCCCACGATCGGGCCCGTGACGCCCGGGCGCGTCAGCAGCCAGGCGAGCGCCACCTCCGCCGGGTCCAGGCCGTGCTCGGCGACCAGGTCCTCGTACGCCTGCACCTGCTCGCGCACGTCACCGCGCGCCAGCGTTGCCGCGGACCGCGCGCCGCCGCCCTCGCGCTCCTTGCGCAGCGCGCCGCCGAGCAGCCCGCCGCCCAGCGGGGACCACGGGATGACGCCGAGGCCGTAGCTCTCGGCGGCCGGGATGACCTCCATTTCGGCCCGCCGCTCATGCAGGTTGTACAGGCACTGCTCGCTCACCAGACCCAGCGAGTTGCGCCGCCGTGCCGCCTCGTTGGCCTGCGCGATGTGCCAGCCGGCGTGGTTGGACGAGCCGGCGTAGAGGATCTTGCCCTGCTGGACGAGGACGTCGACGGCCTGCCAGATCTCCTCCCACGGCGTGTGCCGGTCCACGTGGTGGAACTGGTAGAGGTCGATGTGGTCCGTCTGCAGCCGCGTGAGGCTGGCGTCGACCGCGCGGCGGATGTTGACCGCCGAGAGCCGGTCGTGGTTGGGCCAGGTGGTGGCGGGGTCCGCGCCCATCGATCCGTAGACCTTGGTGGCGAGGACGACCTTCTCGCGGCGCCCGCCGCCCTGCGCGAACCAGGAGCCGACGATCTGCTCGGTACGGCCCTTGTTCTCGCCCCAGCCGTACACGTTGGCGGTGTCGAAGAAGTTGATGCCCGCGTCGAGGGCGGCGTCCATGATCGCGTGGCTCGCGGCCTCGTCGGCGTGCGGCCCGAAGTTCATGGTGCCGAGCACGAGCCGGCTGACCTTGAGTCCCGTACGTCCCAACTGCGTATACCTCATGAGGATCAAGCCAAGTGCTTCGAGCGCGCTCGAAGCAAGTACCTCTGCGCGCCCGGCACGAACGCATCGGGTCCGCGTACCGGCCCGCCTACCGGTCCCCGCACCGGTGGGCGTGCATGGCAGGCTTGGCGGCATGCGCGCCCACCGCCTGCCGACCGCCGCCGCCCTCCTCACCGCGGCGGCGGTGGCGACCTCCGCCGCGTACGCCCCGCCCGCCGCGGCGCAGGACGACGTGATACTCACCGACCCCCGTATCACCGAGTCCAGCGGCCTGGCCGCCAGCCGGCAGCACGACGACGTGTACTGGACGCACAACGACTCCGACGACGGCCCGTACCTCTACGCCGTCGACGGCAAGACCGGCAGGACGCTGGCCACGATCACGCTGCGCGGCATAGGGGAACCGCGCGACGTCGAGGCCGTCTCCCTCGGGCCCGGCAACCAGCTCTACGTCGGCGACATCGGCGACAACATGGACGGCTCCTGGTCGTACGTGTGGATCTACCGCTTCCCCGAGCCGAAGCAGCTCAAGGACGCGACCGTGGACGCCGTCCAGTACGAGGCGCAGTACGAGGACGGGCCGCGCGACGCGGAGGCGCTGATGGTGCATCCGAAGACGGGGCGCGTGTACGTCGTGAGCAAGAAGAAGGACGGGGGCGCGGCGATGTACGCCGGACCGGAGGAGCTGTCGACGGCGTCGATGAACATCTTCCGGCGGGTCGCGCCGATCAACCTGTGGGTGACGGACGGGGCGTTCTCGCCGGACGGCACGCGGATGGCGCTGCGCAGTTACTTCGGCGGCCGGATGTACCGCTTCGAGAACGGCAAGCCGGAGGAGGACGGGCGGCTGGACGTGCCGGTGCAGAAGCAGGGTGAGTCGATGACGTACACGGCGGACGGGTCGGCGATCGTGTTCGGGAGCGAGGGGGAGCAGAGCGACCTGATCTGGCGTGAGGCCGAGGGGGGCGACTCGTCGTCGGACGGGCCGGGCGGCTCGGACGGGCGGGGGGACGGCGCGGGCGCAGCCGGCGACGACGGGGAGCGCAACCCGGTGACGGCGGTGCTGCTGGTGGCCGGGGGCATCGGCGCCGTGCTGCTGCTGCGCCGTGCGCTGGCGCGGCGCCCGCGACCGCACTGAGCGGGATGCCGGGGCAGGCGAGCAGTTGGGCAGTCGGGCAGCCGGGTGCGGCTGCCGCCCGTACGGAGACCGTTTGTCGGTGGGGCGGCCTACCCTGGGGCGGGTGTGAGGGGGACGGACGTGCGGCGGCCGGGCGGGGTACGCGGCTGAACGGGACGACGCGAACCCGACCCTCCCGGGCCGTCCGCCCCTCAGACCGTCTCCCCCTCGCGGCACTCGCGTCCGTCCGCCCCGTCGAAGACCGGCGCCGCCTGCTGCGGCGGAGTCCACCCCGCCCCGCGGCGGCGTTCGAGCAGCACCTCCAGCCCGTCGAGCATCCGGTCTATCGCGAACATGAACGTCTCCTCGCCCAGGGCGGAGAAGGAGTCCTCGGCCAGTCCGGCGATCCTCGGATAGCGTCCGGAGGCCATCGCCGACTCCAGCGCCGGTGACTGCGCCTCCCAGAACTCCTGGTCGCTGATCCCGGTCCGCGCCTCCGCCTGCTTGGCGTTGACGTGCACCCGGGCGAGGCCGGCGGCGGTGCAGTCCAGCGAGCTGATGAAGCCGACCTTCTCCTGGTCGGTGAGGAGCAGCCCGTCGAAGCCGCTGAGGGCGAGCTCGAAGGCGTCGAGGCCGTTGGGGCCGAGCACGGGGCGGCCCTGGTCGACGTGGAGCAGCCACGGGTGCTCCAGATAGTGCTCCCACATGGAGCGGGCCAGCTCGCGCACCTGCTCCCGCCAGGTCGGCCGGCTCCGGAAGCGCTCGACGTCCTGCGGTTCGACCGAGCCGACCCCGTCGAGCATCAGGTCGAGCAACTCGGCCTTGCCGGGCACGTGCCGGTACAGCGACATGGTGCCCACGCCCAGACACCCGGCGATCTTGCGCATCGAGACCGCCTCCAGCCCCTCGGCGTCCGCGATGCGGATCGCGGTGAAGACGATCCGGTCCACCGAGATGCCGGGCTTCGGACCGCGCTTGCCGCGCTCCTCGATACCCCAGAGCAGGGCCATGCTGCGGCTGAGGTCGCCGCTGCCGCTGTGTTCCGTTGCCGCCATACGACCGAGTCTAGCTGCGGACTTGCGAACTGCGTACGGCGTATGCGTAAATGAGTACGGCGTACTCAGATAGGGGAGGAAGAGCGTGATGGCAAGCTCGGCCGACGCCGTCGTGGCGGACGGCGTGCAGAAGCGCTACGGGGAGAAGCGGGCCCTCGCCGGATTCGACCTGACCGTGCCGTACGGCACGGTCTACGGCCTGCTCGGCCCCAACGGGGCCGGCAAGACGACCGCGGTGCGGATCCTGTCCACCCTCATCCGCCTGGACGGGGGACAAGCCCGCGTCGGCGGGCACGACGTGATGAAGGAGCCGGTCAAGGTGCGCCGGCGGATCGGCCTCGCCGGGCAGTACGCGGCGGTGGACGAGGTGCTGACCGGCCGGCAGAACCTGGAGATGTTCGCCCGGCTGTTCCACCTCGGCTCCCGGCGCGCCCGTGAGCGCGCGGCGGAGCTGCTGGAGCAGTTCGGGCTGACCGACGCCGCGGACAAGGGCGCCAAGGAGTACAGCGGCGGCATGCGGCGCCGGCTGGACCTGGCGTCGAGCATGATCCTCGCGCCGGACGTGCTGTTCATGGACGAGCCGACGACCGGTCTGGACCCGCGCAGCCGCGGCGAGGTCTGGGAAGCGGTGCGGGACCTGGTGGCCGCCGGCACCACGGTGCTGCTGACGACGCAGTATCTGGACGAGGCCGACAAGCTCGCCGACCGCATCGCCGTCATCGACGACGGCCGGACGATCGCGGACGACACCCCGGCCGCGCTCAAGAACACGGTCGGCGGCGACCGTATCGAGGTCGTCGTCGGCTCGGCGGAGGAGATCCCGGACGCGGTGAAGGCCGTCGCCCGCGTCTCCGCCGCGGACCCGGCCATCGACCTGGAGGAGCTGCGGGTGCACGGCGCGGTCACGGACCGGGTCGCGGCGCTGACGGAGGTGGCCCGCACGCTGCAGGACGAGGGGGTCGCGGTGGACGACATAGCGTTGCGGCGGCCCACGCTCGACGACGTCTTCCTCAGCCTGACCGGCCACACCGCGGCGGACGCGGAGGCATCGGAGAGCACCGGCGGAAACGAGAGCACCGGCAGGAAAGAGCGCTCCGGCAGGAAGGCCGGCAGGAAAGAGGAGGCCCCGGCCGCATGAGCACCCCCGTCACCGAAACCGCCGCGGGGCAGAAGAAGCCCCGCCCCCCGGCGGCCGAGCAGGCTCCCGGCGGAGCGCTGAAGTGGGCGTTCGCCGACTGCTGGACCGTCGTACGCCGCGGCCTGCTGCACTACCGCCGGCAGCCGTCGAACATCGCCTGGCAGCTCGGCTTCCCGGTCGTCTCCGTGCTGCTGTTCGTGTACGTCTTCGGCAGCGCGATGGAGGGCGGCGCGGGCGCCTACAAGTCGTACGCGATGCCCGGCATGTTCGCGATGACCATGGCCTTCGGGTTCATGAACACCGCCATGCTGATCGCCATCGACAAGGAACACGGCATCACCGACCGCTTCCGCTCCATGCCGATGTCCCCCTCCGCCGTCGTCAGCGGCCGGGGCGTCTCCGACCTCATCGGCGCGGCGCTGGACCTGGCGGTGATGACCGCGATCGCGCTGGTCATCGGCTGGCGCTCGGACGGCACGGCGCTGGAGGCGGCGGCGGCCTTCGGGCTGCTGCTGTGGCTGCGCTTCGCGCTCATCTGGGTCGGGGTGGTGCTCGGCCTGCTCACGCCCAACCAGGAGGCGGCGGGAAACCTGTTCGCGGTGGCGTTCCCGTTCGGCATGGTCTCCAGCGTCTTCGCGTCACCCGCGGACATGCCGGGCTGGCTGGGCGCCATAGCGATGTGGAACCCGGTGTCCTCCACGGCCAACGCGGTGCGCGAGCTGTTCGGCAACCCGGGGCGGCTGGGCGATTCGTGGATCGAGCAGCACGCGATGCTGATGGCGGTGGTGTGGCCGGTG
Source organism: Streptomyces sp. CNQ329 (assembly GCF_000482585.1). NCBI lineage: Bacteria > Bacillati > Actinomycetota > Actinomycetes > Kitasatosporales > Streptomycetaceae > Streptomyces > Streptomyces sp. CNQ329. The sequence continues at coordinate 11,602 of NZ_AXVU01000006.1, forward strand.
GTGATCACGGCGGTGTTCCTGCCGCTGGCGGTCCGGAAGTACCAGCGGCTGTCGCACTGAGCGGGCCCTCACGCGGGACTCGTACGCCACGGGCCCGGCGCGCGGACGCGCCGGGCCCGTGGCGGGGACGAACCGGTGTCAGATCCGCTCGACGACGTAGTCGATGCAGCGGGTCAGCGCCTCGACGTCGGCGGGGTCGACCGCGGGGTACATCGCGACCCGGAGCTGGTTGCGGCCGAGCTTGCGGTACGGCTCGGTGTCCACGATGCCGTTGGCGCGCAGCGTCTTGGCCACGGCGGCGGCGTCCACGTCGTCGGAGAAGTCGATCGTGCCCACGACCTGCGACCGCTGCGCCGCGTCGGCGACGAACGGGGTGGCGGCCTTCGCCTCCTCGGCCCAGTTGTAGAGCGTACGGGCGGAGGTGGCGGTACGCCGCACGGCCCAGTCCAGACCGCCCTGCCCGTTCAGCCAGTCGAGCTGGTCGGCGAGGAGGAAGAGGGTCGCGAGGGCGGGGGTGTTGTACGTCTGGTTCTTCCGCGAGTTGTCGATCGCCGTGGGCAGCGAGAAGAACTCCGGCACGTGCCGCCCGGAGGCGTGCACCCGCGCGGCCCGCTCCAGCGCGGCCGGCGAGAACGCCGCGATCCACAGCCCGCCGTCGGCGGCGAAGGACTTCTGCGGAGCGAAGTAGTACACGTCGGTCTCCGCCACGTCCACCGGCAGCCCGCCGGCCCCGGACGTCGCGTCGACGAGCACCAGCGCCCCGTCGTCGGCCCCCTCGACCCGGCGCACCGGCATGGCGACACCGGTGGACGTCTCGTTGTGCGTCAGCGCGTACACGTCGACCCCGGCCTCGGCCCGCGCCTCGGGGTGCGTCCCGGGCTCCGACGCCACGACGGTCGGCTCCTCCAGCCACGGGGCGAGCTTGGCGGCCTTGGCGAACTTCGAGGAGAACTCACCGAAGGACAGATGCTGCGACTTGCGCTCGATCAGCCCGTGGGTGGCGATATCCCAGAACGCGGTCGACCCCCCGTTACCGAGGACCACCTCGTACCCCTCGGGCAGCGAGAACAGCTCACGCACGCCGTCACGCACCCGCCCGACCAGATCCCGCACGGGAGCCTGCCGGTGGGACGTACCGAGAAGGGAGGAACCGGTGGCGGCCAGGGCCTCAAGCGCCTCGGTCCGCACCTTGGACGGGCCCGACCCGAAGCGTCCGTCGGCGGGCTTGATGTCAGCGGGAATCTCGATCTCAGCCACGCCCGAAGCCTACGGCGTGCCCCGGCCGGGACGACTCGGCAGTCCACGGTCTGAGACGAGAACACCCACGTGGTGGGCAGGGTGAGAAGCCACTGTGCCGGCGCTCAGGGCCGTGGCCCGGGACGGCCGACCGCTCAGTCGGCGTCGGCGTTCTCTTCGATCTGCGTACGGGAGGCTCCCTCGGGAACGCTGACGGCGAAGGAGTAGGAATCGTCACAGAAGATGAGTTCCACATCGGACGGCACCAGCTTCCGGTACCAAGCTGCGAACTCCGCGGCCGGCCCGAGAGGACCGTCCAGGTAGATGCATGTCCCGTCGATGTGAGACCGGCCCTCGATTTCGCCCTCACTGTTTCGGTATGTCCACGTGACGTCGCGGACCTCGCGACGCGTCGAGTCTCCACTGCTGACCGCCAGGGTGGCAGTCGGCCAGTCGGCCTCCAGCCGCCGCGCCAGTTCGTCGCGGGGGACGTGAAACGTCTTGCTGTCGAATACGGCGAGGAATGTCACGTTTTGCTCCTTGCTATGGGGCAGGTCGACGCGCCCCGGGATGCCGTGCTGCTGCATCTTTCCCTGGAAGAAGGGTACGGCGTCGGGGTGGTTCGTGAAAATGAATGGGCTGCGGCCGGGCTTTTCAACGAACTTCGCATCCAGTAGCTCGCCGGATTGGGTGCCGGCGTAAGACCCAGCGGATCGGGCGTGAGATAACGAGCCGTCTCGGGGTCGTAGTGGCGGAAATAGTTGTCATGGAGTCCGGTCTCCTGATCGTGGTATTGACCGGGAAATCGCAGAGGCGTGTACGCGGTGGCGCCGCTGTTCCACGACGTGCTGCCCCACAGCGTGCTCCGGCTCCGCCAGGCCACGGTTCCCGACTCGTCGATCAGTTCCCGCGGTGTGCCGATGAGATCGGTGACGATCGCGAAGAACCGGCTGGCGATCAGTACGCCGCCAGCGCATCCCCCGCAAGGTCGTACGAACGCTGAAGCTTCTTCAGATTCTTGGGGACTTCCTCGAACTCGTCCTGGAACGCCTTCGCCGTCTCCCCCGCCCACCGCAGCAGCGCGTCCTCACCGGCCATGCCCTTGATCTGGCGCAGCGCGTCCGCCACATCATCGGCGAAATCATGCAGCTCACGCGCCAACTGCTTGACCCGCTCCGGATCCCCCGGCGTCGGATCGTCGTCGAGGTCGAGTATGTGCCAGTCGGGGGGTGGTTACCCAGGGTCCCCCTCAGCAGCCGTACGTGGTCCCGCAGGGAGCTAGCGGACGACGGTCTGGATCTCGGCGACGTCGACCTCGGTGGTCGTGTGGAAGACCCCGTCGGGCAGCCGGACAGGGTCCGTCCGACCGGTGCCGGTCCAGCTGATCTCCCAGGTGACCGTGGCCGTCAGCTCGTACGGGCCCGTGCTCTCCGTGGAGCGGAGGTACGTCAGGCCGCAGGGCGGCGCCTCCTCGGAGCGGCCGGCGGCGTACGGGGTGCCGATGGAACCGTCGTCGTTGATGCGGCAGACCCCGTTCCCTGGATACAGCTCGGCGTCGTCCGTGCCGGGATCGATGTGCAGGCCCACGGGCCGGGCCGTGGTGGTCGCCTCGATACCGATCTCGGGGATGGAGGCGCTGACCGCCACGGGGCGGAAGGTGCCTTCGTCGAGCCACACCCACGTCGGCAGGTTGACCTTCTGGTCGGCCGCCCCCGGGCGCAGGGTCGCCTCGTCGCGGGGGATGCGGAGCCTGTCGTACGCCAGTTCGGCCAGGACTTCGGGGGTGACGGCGTTCTCGTACCCGACCGGCGGCGGGTCACCGGTGTCGACCCAGAACCAGGGCTCCATGCAGTCGAAAATCGCGGGGTCGTCCGTGCGGCTCTCGTCGTAGAAGTCGTCCCACCAGTAGCCTTCGCCGGCCTTGTCCTGGTTGAAGTTGTGGTACGGGTTGCCGCGGCTGTACTTGTCCATGAAGTCCGAGGCGAGGGTCCGCCCGTCGGGGTCGTGGATCATCGTGAACCACACGCCCCTGGCCAGTTCCTCGAACTTGTCGGGGTTGTAGGCCGGGCCGTACCAGCAGGGAGGCGGCTCCCAGTCGCTCACGGGGGCCACGGCCCCGCCGCCGTCCCCGCCGGGGCCGTTGCGGGTCTCGTCCCAGACGATCCTGACCTGGGCGTGAATGTTCCCGTTCCCGTCGGACCCGCCGGAGGCTTCCCCGGGAGGCGGCTCGTTGTCGGTGCGCTGGCCACCACGACCCCATTCGGGGTCCTGCGCGTGGCTTGTGCCTAACAGCAGACTGCTCGCCGCCGTCGCGATGACGGCGGCCCTGAGTAAGTTCGTTAAGGCTGGCACCGCTCGGCTCCCCGGTCAGAGATCATGCGGGTCGTCACCCAGATTCCTTCGTCGTTCTTCTCGAGCAGGGAGTTGTACATCACGTAGTTGTCCGCGGAGGGAGGCTGTTCCTCCGGCTTCTTCCCCGACTCGGGGTTCTTGGTGATCCACGACTTGTTCTCGTCGGCGCAGGAGATGACCGAAGCGGTGCGGTCGTCCTTGATGGTGACTTCTCTGTCGTAGTACCGGATGGTGCCCGCCCATTTGTCGCCGGCGTCGACCCACGACTTGATGAAGTCCTTTGTGCCGGCCAGGGCTTCCCCGGAGGTGTAAGACGTCAGGGTCGAGGTGGTCAGCTCACCCGTGAGGATCGCTTCCTCCGCGGCAAGGGCCCGCTGCGCGTGGTCTTGCAGGATGGCGTCCTTGACGGGATCGCCCGTCTCCGACTCCTCGAAGGTGACCTTTGCGTACGAGGGGAGCCGGATCTCCGGGCGGTCCGTCTCCGGTTCGCTCTGCTTCGGTGACGGCGGCGCCGAGGAGGCGTCGTCCGCGCCCGTGACCTTGTCGTCGTCACCCCCGCCCTCGTCGTCCGACCCGCAGGCCGTCAGCAGCAGGCTCGTGGCGGCTAAGGCCGCCAGGGCGGCGGGGAGGGTGTGTCGGCGTCTCACGTCAACTCCCTGTAGGAGACGGGTCACTACGGGTAGAAGACGCTATCCGTGGGGCGCACGGTTTCGCCAGCGCGATCGTTGGCTCGTTGCCGACCCTTCACCGGAGCGCCGACGACGCCTCACCCCAGACAGCCGCCCGCCGGCGGCCACCAACGAGTGGCCGCCGGCGGGCGGGGGGAGGCGGGGGCGTCAGCCCAGGGTCAGGGTGGCCGGGACCGGGTTGCTGCCCGTCCAGGTGCCGTTGAAGCCGAAGGTGACCGAGCCGCCGTCCGGGACGTTGCCGTTGTGCGCGGCGTTGGTGCAGGTCACCGTCGTCCCGCTCTGCTGGCACGTCGCGTTCCAGGCGTTGGTGACCTGCTGGCCCGCGGTGTAGTCCCAGGAGACACTCCAGCCGGTCAGCGAGTCGCCGTCACAGCTCACCGTCACCGCCGCGGTGAACCCGCCGTTCCATTCCTGCGGTACGGCGTAGGCCGCGGTGCAGCCGTCGCCGGGGCCGGGGCCCGGGCCCGGGTCGCCGCCGAGGGCCTCGGCCACCGCGCTGTATGCCTGTTTCGGCTGGTAGCTGTCGTTCCAGAGGGTCGCCGAGCCCTCGCCCGGGAAGACGTCCGGCACCCAGGAGTACTTGTCCGGGAAGCCCCAGACCGTGACTCCGGTGCACCGGGTGACGGCCAGGCAGGCGTCGATGACGTTCGCGTAGTACTGCGACTGGGTGGCTTCCTTCTCCGAGCTGACCGGGAGCTGGATCCGTACGTCCAGCTCCGTGATCGCCACGTCGACGCCCAGGTCGGCGAAGCGCTGCATGTTCTGCCGCAGGTCGCTCGGGAAGCCGTACTGGGTCGCCAGGTGGCCCTGGATGCCGACGCAGTCGATCGGTACGCCCTGCTCCTTCAGGTCGCGTACCAGGTTGTACATCGCGGTGCTCTTCGCGTTGACGCCTTCGATGTTGTAGTCGTTGATGCAGAGCTTCGCGTTCGGGTCCGCCTCCTTCGCGGCGCGCAGCGCGTGCGCGACGAAGTCGGTGCCCATGGCGTTGTAGAAGGGGCTGTTGCGGAACGTGCCGTCCTCGTTGAACGGTTCGTTGACCACGTCCCAGGCGGCGATGTCGCCGGCGTAGTGTCCGGCGACCTGCGTGACGTGGTTCTCCATCGCCGTGCGGACCTCGCCGCTCGGCAGGCTGGAGACCCAGCCGGGGAGCTGGTTGTGCCAGACGAGGGTGTGGCCGCGGATCGACTGGCCGTTCTGCTCTGCGAAGTCGGCGATCCGGTCGCCGGGGCCGAAGTTGAACTGGCCGCGGGACGACTCCACGGTGTCCCACTTCATCTCATTCTCCGCCGTGACCTGGCCGAATTCGCTGCCCAGGATCCCGGTGTACTGGGTGTCGGAGAAGTGCGCCGTCGCGGCGGCGGAGCCGATGAACTTGCCGTGGGCCTGTGCCAGCTCGTTCAGGGAGGCGGCGGCGGTCGTGGGCGGGGCGGCTTCCGCGGGGGCTGCCGCCTGTGCCGGGGCGGCGGTGCCGAGGCCGTAGAGGCAGAGGGCACCGGCGAGTGCGGCGAGCAGGGTCCTGGGCCTGCTGCGGAGTCTTCGCATGTTCCCCTTCTTTCCTCCCCCGCGGGAGGGTGCGGGGGCGGTGGTGGAGTGGTGGCGCCGGATCCGTACGTGCAGGTGGTGAAGGGTCGAAATGTTTCGGGACAGGCTTCGAATCTTTCTGGGGTCGGACGTTAGAGGCGCGAGTGGGGCACGTCAATACGCGCGACGGGGCGGGGGTGTCGGGCACGCTGGGGTCATGGATACGGAGACGGGCGCGGACGCGCATACGGACACCGACGTGGATGTCGTGGCGCTGGAGCGGCGGCTGCGCGACGCCGTCCGCGGCGACGTGGGATTCGAGAACGGGGAGCGGGCCCTCGTCACCATGGACGCCTCCAACTACCGCCGCGTCCCCCTCGGCGTCGTCGCGCCCCGCGACGCCGCCGACGTCGCCGCCGCGCTGGCCGTGTGCCGGGAGTACGGCGCGCCTGTCGTCGCCCGCGGCGGCGGTACGTCCATCGCGGGCAACGCCGTGGGCGCCGGCGTCGTCCTCGACTTCACCCGGCACCTGAACCGGCTCGTCGACCTCGACGCCGGGACGCGCACCGCACTCGTGCAGCCGGGGCTGGTGCTCGACCGGCTGCGGGGCGCGGCGGCGGCGCACGGGCTGACGTTCGGGCCGGATCCGTCGACGCACAGCCGGTGCACTGTCGGCGGGATGATCGGCAACAACGCCTGCGGCCCGCACAGCGTCGCGTGGGGGACGACGGCCGACAACGTGCGGGCGCTGGACGTGGTGACGTACCGGGGGCGGGAGGTGCGGCTGGAGCGGGACCTGGGGGTGCTGCCGGGGCTGGACGAGTTCGTCGCGGGGCATCTGGCGACGCTGCGTACGGGCGGGCAGGCGGACGGGCGTGCAGCCGGGCAGGCGAGGGGGCCGGCGGGCGGCGTACGGGACGGAGCCGGCGCCCCCGGTCCGTACCCCCGTGACCTCTCCGGCTGGCCCGACCTCCCCCGCCGCATCTCCGGCTACGCCCTCGACGCCCTCCTGCCCGAGCGCGGCGCCGACCTCGCCCGCGCCTTCACCGGCAGCGAAGGCACCCTCGCCGTCCTCACCGAGGCGACCGTCCGCCTCGTCGAGTCACCACCGGCCCGCGCCCTGGCCGTCCTCGGCTACGCCGACGAGTCCGCCGCCGCCGAGGCGGCCTCCGGACTCCTGCCGCTGCGTCCCCTGACCGTCGAGGGCATGGCCGCCGATCTCGTGCCCGACGCACAGGCGCTGCCTCCGGGCGGCGCCTGGCTGTTCGTCGAGACCGGCGGCGAGACCCCCGCCGCCGCGCGGGCCGCCGCCGACGAGGTGTGCCGCGCCGCCGACGCCGTCAGCCACACGGTGGTCGCGGACCCGGCCGCGCAGCGCACCCTGTGGCGTATCCGCGAGGACGCCTCCGGCACCGCCACCCGCCTGCCCGACGGCAGCGAGGCGTGGCCCGGCTGGGAGGACTGCGCGGTGCCGCCCGCGCGGCTCGGCGCGTACCTGCGCGATTTCCGTGGGCTGCTCGCCGCGCACGGGCTGCGCGGGCTGCCTTACGGGCACTTCGGCGACGGCTGCATCCACGTGCGGATCGACTTCGACCTGCTGACCGCGCCGGGCATCGCCCGCTTCCGGGAGTTCTCGGGGGAGCTGGCGGACCTCGTCGTCGCCCACGGCGGCTCGCTCTCCGGGGAGCACGGCGACGGGCGGGCGCGGTCCGAGCTGCTGCCCGCGATGTACGGCGACGCGCTCGTCGGCCTCTTCCGCGGCTTCAAGGACCTCTGGGACCCCGACGGCGCCCTCAACCCCGGCGTGATCGCCCGCCCCGCCCCCCTCGACGCCGACCTGCGCTTCGCGCCGCTGCCGCGCGAGCCGGTGCCGGTGGCGTTCGGGTATCCGCACGACGGGCCGGAGGGCGGCGATTTCGCGGCGGCGGTGCGGCGGTGCGTCGGGGTCGCCAAGTGCCGCAATCCGGCGGGGAGCGCGGGGGTGATGTGCCCGTCGTTCCGGGCCACGGGCGAGGAGCGGCACTCCACCCGCGGGCGCGCGCGACTGCTGCACGAGATGCTGGCGGGGGAGGTCATCACGGACGGGTGGCGCTCGGAGGAGGTGCGCGAGGCGCTCGACCTGTGCCTGTCGTGCAAGGGGTGCCGCAGCGACTGCCCGGTGGACGTCGACATGGCCACGTACAAGGCGGAGTTCCTGCACCACCACTACGCCGGGCGGCGGCGGCCGATGGCGCACTACGCGATGGGCCGGCTGCCGCAGTGGCTGCGGCTGACGGCGGCGCTGCGGGCGGCCGGTGCGGCGAACGCGCTGGCCGGAGTGGGGCCGCTGGCGGCGGTGGCGAAGCGGCTGGCGGGGCTCGCGGGCGAGCGGGCGATCCCGCGGATCGCGCGGGTGCCGCTGACGCGGTCGCTCGCACGGGGGACCGACACGGATCCGGACGTGCTGCTGTGGCCGGACACGTTCACGAACTACCTGTCGCCGGAGGCGGGTTCCGCGGCGGTACGGGTGCTGCGGGCGGCGGGACTGCGGGTGGGGCTGCCACCCGGGGCGGGGAAGGTGTGCTGCGGGCTGACGTACGTCTCCACGGGCCAACTGGACCAGGCCCGCGCGGTGATGCGGCGCACGCTGGACGCACTGGAAGGCGGCGGGGGCAGCGACACGAGCGGCGGTACGGGTACGGGCGGCGGGACCGGCGGCGGCGAAGCCGGACCGCCGCTGGTCGTCCTCGAACCCCCCTGCGCCGCCGCGCTCAAGACGGACCTCGTAGAGCTCCTGCCCGACGACGCACGCGCCCCGCGCCTGGCCGCCCGCGTCCGCACCTTCGCCGAGGCCCTGGAAACCGCCGCCCCCGACTGGACACCGCCCCGCCTCGACCGTCCGGTCACCGGCCAGAAGCACTGCCATCAGCACGCGATTCTCGGCGACGCCGCCGAACGCCGCCTGATGGCGAAGGCCGGTCTGGAAGGCGGACTCGCGGCCGGCTGCTGCGGTCTGGCGGGCAACTTCGGCTTCGAACGCGGCCACTACGAGGTCTCCGCGGCCTGCGCCGAGGACCAGCTCCTCCCGGCGGTACGCGAGGCCCCCGAGAACGCCGCGGTCGTGGCGGACGGCTACTCCTGCCGCACCCAGCTCGACCAGCTCGCCGGCATCCGCGCCCGCCACCTTGCCGAACTTCTCGCGGAGGGCCTGCCGGAGGAGGGGTGATCAGTCGGAGGGGAACCTGTCGGTACGGAGGACGAAGCCGAGTGGGGTCACCTTGAGATCGAGGGCCGCGCCGAAGGAGACGACGACTTCCTTGGCGTAGTCGCCGTCCTTGGGCTCGGTGTAGACGTGGCACTTGCGCTGATACGGATCGGCGATCACGTAGACGGGCACGCCCGCGAGGGCGTAGGCGGTCTTCTTCGGGCCGTAGTCGTTCTTCCCGGTGCCGCGGGACACCACTTCAGCGACGAATTCGACGTCCTGGTGGCGCCAGCGACCCCTGTCGTCCGGCTTGGCGTCGTCGCGCAGCTTCGCCACGTCCGGGCAGAAGGCGTTCTCCTCGCCGGGGAAGTCGATCCGCACGCCTGAGAAGACCTTGACGTTGCCGTCGAACGTCCTGTCCAGCGCACGGATGATCTCAAGAATGATCTCCCAGTGAACGCTGCGCTGCGGCACCATGTAGACGACCCCTTCGACGACCTCGATGCGATAGCCCTCGAAGGCGGGGGTCCGCTCGAACACCTCGAACAGGTCGTCCAGGGGCGTCTTGTCATCGGTGTCGGCCATCTCGATCCTGTCGTCGACGAGGGTCATTCCGGCTCTCCTCCCCGCAGCTCCGTGGTGGCATGCTGCCGCCCCGTCAAACGATACGCGCAGCCGCATGGTCACGGACAGTAGCCGATGAGATGATCCAGCAAGCATGCTTGCTTGTTTTCTCCGCCCCTGTCACCCTACTGCGCAGTAGCCACGAGGGGAGCGCACCATGGCGGGCCCGGAGATCATCTCCCTGCTCGACGACCTCCGCGACGAGAGCGCCGCGCTGGACGACCTCGTCGCCCATCTGCCACCCGACCGGTGGGCGCTCGACACGCCCGCCGCCGGGTGGACCGTCGCGCACCAGATCGCGCACCTCGCGTGGACCGACCGCGCCGCGCTCGCCGCCGCCGTCGATCCCGCGGAGTTCCGGCGGATGCTGGCGCACGCTCAGGAGAGGCCGTACGGGTTCGTCGACGACGGCGCCGCCCAGGGCGCCGCGCTGGCGCCGGAGGTGCTGCTCGGCCGGTGGCGGGAGGGGCGCGCGGAGTTGCGGCGGGTGCTGCTGGCGCAGCCCGCCGGGGTGCGGATGCCGTGGTTCGGGCCGGCGATGAGTGTCGGCGGCGTCGCCTCGGGGCGGTTGATGGAGACCTGGGCGCACGGGCAGGACATCGCCGACGCGCTCGGCGTACGGCGCGCGCCCACCGCCCGGCTGCGGCACGTGGTTCGTATCGGCGTGCGGACACGGGACTTCGCATACGCCGTCAACGGACTGACGCCGCCCGCCGCGGAGTTCCGTGTCGAGCTGACCGCGCCCGGCGACGGCGGCGACGTCTGGGCGTACGGGCCGCAGGACGCCGCCGAGCGCGTCACCGGGCCGGCGCTGGACTTCTGCCTGCTGGCCACCCAGCGCGTGCACCGCGCCGACACCGCGCTCGTCGCCGAGGGCGCGGAGGCGGAGCGCTGGCTGGGCATCGCCCAGGCGTTCGCCGGTCCGCCGGGTGGCGGCCGGGCACGGTCCGGGAGCGTCCCCGGCTCCGAAGCCGCCGGCGGCCCGGCCGCCGCGGCCCCTCACGGCGGCCCCGCCGCGCCGGAGGTCCGCCCGTGACCCTCCGTGTCGGCAACGCCTCCGGCTTCTACGGCGACCGCTTCGCCGCCGTCCGCGAGATGCTCACCGGCGGCGAACTCGACGTGCTCACCGGCGACTACCTCGCCGAGCTGACCATGCTCATCCTGGCCCGCGACCGCCTCAAGGACCCCGCCACCGGCTACGCCAAGACCTTCCTCCGCCAGCTCGAAGACGGCCTCGGCCTCGCCCGCGACCGCGGGGTGCGCCTCGTCGTCAACGCCGGCGGCCTCAACCCCGCGGGGCTGGCCGCCGCCGTCCGCGAGCTGGCCGGGCGCGTCGGGGTCCCCGCCCGCGTCGCCCACGTCGAGGGCGACGACCTCACCGCCCGCGGCACGTGGCCCGGCGCCCTCGCCGCGAACGCCTACCTCGGCGGCGGCGGCATCGCCGCCTGCCTGCGCGCGGGCGCCGACGTCGTCGTCACCGGCCGCGTCACCGACGCGGCGCTCGTCACGGGCGTCGCCCAGGCGCACTACGGCTGGGGCGGGCAGGACCCCCGCGACCCCGCCGCATCCGGCGCCGGGGACCTCGACGCCCTCGCCGGGGCCGTGGTCGCCGGCCACGTGCTGGAGTGCGGCCCTCAGGCCACCGGCGGCAACTACTCCTTCTTCACCGAGCACGACGTCCGCCACCCCGGCTTCCCCCTCGCCGAGATCGAGCCCGACGGCAGCTCCGTCATCACCAAGCACCCGGGCACCGGCGGTGCCGTCACCGTCGAGACCGTCACCGCCCAGCTCCTCTACGAGACCGCGGGAGCCCGCTACGCCGGCCCCGACGTCACCACCCGTCTCGACTCCGTACGCCTCGCTCCCGACGGCCCCGACCGCGTCCGCATCTCGGGCGTACGCGGCGAGCCGCCGCCGCCCGACGTCAAGGTGGGCCTCTCCCGCCTCGGCGGCTACCGCAACGAGGTCGTCTTCGTCCTCACCGGCCTCGACATCGACGCCAAAGCCGCCCTCGTCCGCGCCCAGATGGCCCCCGTCCTCGCCGGTGTCGCCGGCGTCCGCTGGACCCTCGCCCGCACCGACCGCCCCGACGCCGACGTGCAGGAGGAGGCGTCCGCCCTGCTCCGCCTCGCCGTCCGGGACCCCGACGAGGCGGCCGTCGGCCGCGCCGTCAGCGGCGCCGCCGTCGAACTGGCCCTCTCCGGCATCCCCGGCTTCCACGTCACCGCCCCGCCCGGCAGCGCGCAGCCGTACGGCGTCTTCGAGGCCGCGTACGTCCCCGCCGCCGACGTCCCGCACACCGCCGTGCTGCCCGACGGCACCCGGGTCCCCGTCGCCCCGCCGCCGCGCACCCGGGCCCTCGCCCCCGTACCGGAACCGCCGCTGCCGCCGCCCCCGCCGCCGGGGCCGACGCGCCGCGTCCCGCTCGGCACCGTCGCCGGCGCGCGCAGCGGCGACAAGGGCGGCAGCGCCAACGTCGGCGTCTGGGCCCGGACGGACGCCGCCTGGCCCTGGCTGGCCCACACCCTCACCGCCGACCGCCTTCGCGAACTCCTCCCCGAGACCGCCCCCTTCCCCGTCGTACGCCACGTCCTGCCGCATCTGCGCGCCCTCAACTTCACCGTCGACGGCCTCCTCGGCGAGGGCGTCGCCTCCCGGGCCCGCTTCGACCCGCAGGCCAAGGCGCTCGGCGAGTGGCTGCGCGCCCGGCACACCGACATCCCCGAGGAGCTGCTGTGACGGTGCTCGCCTCGTCGCTGGACACCGCGGGCCCCGACTACGCCGCGAACCGCGACGCGATGCTCGGCAAACTCGCCGCGCTCGACGCCGAGCACGCCAAGGCCGTGGCGGGCGGCGGCGAGAAGTACGTCGCCCGGCACCGCGCCCGCGGCAAGCTGCTCGCCCGCGAGCGCGTCGAACTGCTCCTCGATCCGGACACCCCGTTTCTGGAGCTGAGCCCGCTGGCCGGCTGGGGCTCCGACTACGCCGTCGGCGCCTCGCTCGTCACCGGCATCGGCGTCGTCTCCGGCGTCGAGTGCCTGATCACCGCCAACGATCCGACGGTACGCGGCGGGGCGTCCAACCCCTGGACGCTGAAGAAGGCGTTCCGCGCCCACGAGATCAGCCTCGCCAACCGGCTGCCGTCGATCCACCTCGTGGAGTCCGGCGGCGCCGACCTGCCGTCGCAGAAGGAGATCTTCATCCCGGGCGGCGCGCTCTTCAAGCACCTCACCCGGTCGTCCGCCGCCGGTATCCCCACGATCGCCGTCGTCTTCGGCAACTCCACGGCCGGCGGCGCGTACGTGCCGGGCATGAGCGACCACGTGATCATGGTCAAGGAACGGGCGAAGGTGTTCCTCGGCGGCCCGCCGCTGGTGAAGATGGCCACCGGCGAGGAGAGCGACGACGAGTCGCTGGGCGGCGCCGGCATGCACGCCCGTACCTCCGGACTCGCCGACTACTTCGCCGTCGACGAGCCGGACGCCCTGCACACCGCCCGCCGCGTCGTCGCCCGCCTCGACTGGCGCAAGGCGCACCCCGACCCGCCGCCGGCCGTCCCGCCCGCGTACCCGGAGGACGAGCTGCTGGGGATCGTGCCGGGCGACCTGAAGGTTCCGTTCGACCCGCGCGAGGTGATCGCGCGGGTGGTGGACGGCTCGGACTTCGACGAGTTCAAGCCGCTGTACGGAACGAGCCTGGCCACCGGCTGGGCCCGGCTGCACGGCTACCCCGTCGGGATCCTCGCCAACGCCCGCGGCGTGCTCTTCAGCGAGGAGTCGCAGAAGGCCGCGCAGTTCATCCAGCTCGCCAACCAGCGCGACATCCCGCTGGTCTTCCTCCACAACACCACCGGCTACATGGTCGGCAAGGACTACGAGCAGGGCGGCATCATCAAGCACGGCGCCCAGATGATCAATGCCGTCTCCAACTCCCGCGTCCCGCACCTGTCGGTGCTCATGGGCGCCAGCTACGGCGCCGGCCACTACGGCATGTGCGGCCGCGCGTACGACCCGCGGTTCCTCTTCGCCTGGCCCAGCGCCAAGTCGGCGGTCATGGGGCCGCAGCAGCTCGCCGGCGTGCTGTCGATCGTCGCGCGCGCCTCCGCGGAGGCGAAGGGGACACCGTACGACGAGAAGGGCGACGCGGCGCTGCGGGCCATGGTCGAGCAGCAGATCGAGGCGGAGTCGCTGCCGGTGTTCCTGTCGGGGCGGCTGTACGACGACGGGGTCATCGACCCGCGGGACACCCGCACGGTACTGGGGATCTGCCTGTCGGCGATCCACACGGCGCCGTACGCGGGGGTGCACGACGGTTACGGGGTGTTCCGCCTGTGAGCGTGTCATCCGCTTCGACGACGGAGGACCGAACTCCCGTGATCCGCACCCTCCTTGTCGCCAACCGCGGTGAGATCGCCTGCCGCGTCCTGCGCACCTGCCGCGAGCTGGGCATCACGCCCGTCGCCGTGCACTCCGACGCGGACGCGGGCGCGCTGCACGTACGGGCCGCGCTGGACGCCGGCGGCGCGGCGGTCCGGCTGCCGGGGAACACCGCGGCGGAGACGTACCTGCGGGCCGATCTGCTGGTCGCGGCGGCGGTGTCGGCCGGCGCGGACGCCGTGCACCCCGGCTACGGATTCCTCTCCGAGAGCGCGGAGTTCGCCCGCGCGGTCGCCGCGGCGGGGCTGACGTGGATCGGGCCGCCGCCGGACGCGATCGAGGCGATGGCGTCCAAGACACGCGCGAAGGAGCTGATGGGCCTCGCGCCCTTCGACCCCGCGAAGGCGGTCGCGTCGGACCTGCCGCTGCTGGTGAAGGCGGCGGCGGGCGGCGGCGGGCGCGGGATGCGGATCGTCCGCGACCTGGCTGCGCTGGACGCCGCGCTGGCGTCCGCCTCGGCGGAGGCCGCCGCGGCGTTCGGGGACGGCGAGGTGTTCGTCGAGCCGTACGTCGAGGGCGGGCGGCACGTGGAGGTGCAGGTGCTCGCGGACGCACACGGGGGTGTGTGGACGCTGGGCACGCGCGACTGCTCACTGCAGCGGCGGCACCAGAAGGTGGTGGAGGAGGCCCCCGCGCCGGGGCTGCCGGCGGGTGTCGCCTCCGCGCTGGAGGAGACGGCGGTACGGGCGGCACGGTCGATCGGGTACGTGGGCGCGGGGACGGTGGAGTTCCTGCTGGCGCCGGACGGGCGGGCGCAGTTCCTGGAGATGAACACCCGGCTCCAGGTGGAGCACCCGGTGACGGAGGCGGTGTACGGGGTCGACCTGGTCGCCCTGCAGGTGGGCGTGGCGGAGGGCAGGCCGCTGCCGCCGTCGCCGCCGCGCCCGTCGGGACACGCCGTGGAGGCCCGCCTGTACGCGGAGGACCCGGCGGCGGACTTCACCCCGCAGACGGGCCCGGTCCACCGCCTGGAGGTCCCGGGCGTCGTGGCCGGGGGCACCGCCCTCCGTCTCGACACCGGCTACGCCGCCGGCGACACCGTCACCCCCTATTACGACGCCCTGCTGGCGAAGGTGATCGTCCACGCCCCGACGCGGGCGGAGGCGGTCCGCCGCCTGACGGCGGCGCTGCGGGGGGCGCGGATCCACGGACCGGTGACGAACAGGGACCTGCTGGTGCGGTCGCTGGAACACGAGGAGTTCACCGCCGGGCGGATGACGACGTCGTTCTACGACGACCACCTGACGGCGCTGACGCGCCCGCCTGCCGACGCCGCCGGGGCGGCCGGTGCCGCCGCCGGAGGCGCCGCGGCGGCCACCGCGCACGACCCCCTCCGGCTCGCCGCCCTCGCAGCCGCGCTCGCCGATGCCGCCGCACGGCATCAGGCGCGCGGGAGCGTGCCGCCCGCCCGGTTCGGGGGGTGGCGCAACGTGCCGTCGCAGCCGCAGCTGAAGGCGTACCGCGCCGAACCCGGCGGCGCGGAGGCCGAGGTGCGCTACCGCCTCACCCGCGACGGCGTCCGCGCCGACGACCTGCCCGGTGTGCGCGTCCTCGCCGCCGCGCCCGGGCGCGTGGTGCTCGACGTCGCCGGGGTCGCCCGCGCCTTCGACGTCGCCGTCTACGACGCCGGCCCCGCGGCGCCCGATCCCGCCGTCCCGGCCGGTTCCCCGCGCTCCGCCGTTCCGGCCGGAGGCCGCCCCGGTGCCCCGGCCGTCCACGTCGACACCCCCCACGGTTCGTACGCCCTGCGTCCCCTCTCCCGCTTTCCCGATCCCCGCGCCGACGCCGCGCCCGGGTCCCTTCTCGCCCCCATGCCCGGCACCGTCGTCCGCCTCGCCGACGGTGTGAGCCCGGGCCGGCCGGTACGGCAGGGCCAGCCCCTCCTCTGGCTGGAGGCGATGAAGATGGAGCACGAGGTCACCGCCCCCGCCACGGGCGTGCTCACCGCCCTGCACGCCGTCCCCGGCCGTCAGGTCGAGGTCGGCGCCCTCCTCGCCGTCGTCGAAGAAGCCCCGCCCCGCGACCAGGAAGGCCGACAGCCATGACCAGCGCCATCCTCGAATCCCAGGAGCACCGCGACCTCCGTGCCGCCGTCGCCGCGCTCGGCGCCCGCTACGGCCGCGACTACTTCACCGCCGCCGTGCGCGACGGCCGGCACACCGACGAGCTGTGGGCCGACGCGGCCAAGGCCGGCTACCTCGGCGTCAACCTCCCGGAGGCGTACGGCGGCGGAGGCGGCGGCATCGCGGAGCTGGCCATCGTGCTGGAGGAACTCGGCGCCGCCGGCAGCCCGCTGCTCATGCTCGTCGTCTCGCCCGCCATCTGCGGCACCGTCATCGCCCGCTTCGGCACCGAGGACCAGAAGCGGCACTGGCTCCCCGGACTCGCCGACGGCACCCGCAAGATGGCCTTCGGGATCACCGAGCCCGACGCGGGATCCAACTCCCACCGCATCACCACCACCGCCCGCCGCGACGGCGACGACTGGGTGCTGTCCGGCCGCAAGGTCTTCATCTCCGGCGTCGACATCGCCGACGCCACGCTGATCGTCGGCCGCACCGAGGACGCCCGCACGGGCAAGCTCAAACCCTGCCTGTTCATCGTCCCGCGTGACGCCGAGGGCTTCCAGCGGGTGCCGATACCGATGGAGCTGCACGCCCCCGAGAAGCAGTTCGAGCTGGTCCTCGACGACGTGCGGCTGCCCGCCGGCGCCCTCGTCGGCGACGAGGACGCCGGCCTCCTCCAGCTCTTCGCCGGCCTCAACCCCGAGCGCATCATGACGGCCGCGTTCGCGCTCGGCCTCGGGCGGCAGGCGGTGGCGCGGGCCGTCGACTACGCCCGAACGCGGCAGGTGTGGAAGGGCGGCGCCATCGGCGTGCACCAGGCCATCGCCCATCCCCTCGCGCAGGCGCACATCGAGCTGGAACTCGCCCGGCTGATGACGCAGAAGGCCGCCGCGCTGTACGACGCCGGGGACGACGCCGGGGCGGGCGAGGCCGCCAACATGGCGAAGTACGCGGCGGCCGAGGCGGCGGCGAAGGCCGTCGACCAGGCCGTGCACACGCTCGGCGGCAACGGGCTCACCACGGAGTACGGTCTTGCCCAGATGCTCACCGCGTCCCGCGTGGCCAGGATCGCCCCGGTCAGCCGGGAGATGATCCTCAACTACGTGTCGCACCAGACGCTGGGCCTGCCCAAGTCGTACTGACGCCGCCGACGTACCGAAGGAGCACCCCACGCATGACCGACGCACCCGCAGGACCGGCCGCCGCCGACGTGCCCGCGCCCCTCGTCCGGACCGCGCGCGACGACCGGGGCGTCCTCCTCACCCTCACCCTCGACTCCCCCCACAACCGCAACGCGCTCTCCACCCGCCTCATGGCCGAACTGCACGACGGCCTCGCCGCAGCGGCGGCGGACGACGACGTACGGGCCGTGTTGCTCACCCACACCGGCAACACCTTCTGCGCCGGCGCCGACCTCGGCGAGGCCACGGCGGCGGCCGGCCCCACGGACGGGCCGCTGGCGCTGGCGCGGCTGCTGCGCGCGGTCGTGGAGTGCCCGAAGCCCGTCGTCGCCCGGGTCACCGGGCACGTCCGCGCCGGGGGCCTGGGGCTCCTCGGCGCCTGCGACGTCGCGGCGGCGGGCACGGGCGCGACGTTCGCGTTCACCGAGGCGCGCCTCGGGCTCGCGCCGGCGGTGATCTCGATGCCGCTGCTGCCGCGCCTCGACGCCCGCGCGGCGGCGCGCTACTACCTCACGGGCGAACGCTTCGGCCCGGAGGAGGCGGCCCGCATCGGGCTGGTGACCCTGGCGGGTGACGACGTGGACGCGCTGCTCACGCCGGTGCTCGACGGGCTGCGGGCGTCGTCGCCGCAAGGGCTCGCGGCGTCGAAGAGGCTGGTCACCGGAGAGGTGCTGCGCGCCTTCGACCGCGACACGGAGCCGTTCGCGGAGCTGTCGGCGTCGCTGTTCGCGTCCCCCGAGGCCCGCGAGGGCATGACGGCGTTCCTGGAGCGCCGGGAGCCGAAGTGGTCCCGCTGACGGACGCCCCCCGGCAGCCGCGGGGACGGGGGCCGCGGCAGGACCGCAGCCGGGCGACGCGGCAGCGGCTGCTGGAGGCGGCGGTCGCGTGCCTGGCGGAGCTGGGCTGGAGCGGGAGCACGGTCAGCGTGGTCGCGGAGCGCGCGGGCGTCTCGCGGGGCGCGGCGCAGCAC
The DNA here is from genome assembly GCF_000482585.1 of Streptomyces sp. CNQ329. Lineage (NCBI taxonomy): Bacteria > Bacillati > Actinomycetota > Actinomycetes > Kitasatosporales > Streptomycetaceae > Streptomyces > Streptomyces sp. CNQ329. The sequence goes on from NZ_AXVU01000006.1 coordinate 29,864, forward strand.
CACTTCCCGACCCGGGAGGACCTGTTCACGGCCGCGGTGGAACACGTGGCGGCGGAACGCTCGGCGGCGCTGCGGGCGCTCCCGCCGCGGGAGGTCACCGCGGTGGCGGAGGGGCCCTCGGAGGGGGCCGCCGCGGGCGCGGCTCTCCCCGCCGCCGACGCCGCCACCGTCGCCGTCGTGCGCGGAGTCGTCGACCTCTACACGGGCCCGCTCTTCCGCGCCGCGCTCCAGCTCTGGGTCGCCGCCGCCAACGAGGAGCACCTTCGCCCCCGCGTCGCCGCACTGGAGGCCCGCGTCGGCCGCGAGGCCCACCGCATGACGGTGGCGCTGCTCGGGGCCGACGAGTCGGTGCCGGGGGTACGGGAGACGGTGCAGGGCTTCCTCGACATGGCCCGGGGCCTGGGCCTGGCGACCCTGCTCACGGACGACAGCGTGCGCCGCGACCGCGTCGTGGCGCAGTGGTCGCACCTGCTGGCGACGGCCCTCGCGCACTCCCGCTGACCCGCGTCCGCGAAGGCGCCGGACCCGGTACCCGGCCCCCGGGGGCGCTCAGGCCGTGCCCTCCGACTGCGCGTAGCCCTCGATCTCCTGCGGCGACCGCGGCCCCGGTCCCACGTACCGCGCCGACGGCCGCACCAGCCGCCCCGTGCGCTTCTGCTCCAGGATGTGCGCCGACCACCCCGCCGTGCGGGCGCAGGTGAACATCGATGTGAACATGTGCGCCGGCACCTCGGCGAAGTCCAGCACGATCGCCGCCCAGAACTCGACGTTCGTCTCCAGCACCCGGTCGGGCCGCCGCGCCCGCAGCTCCGCCAGCGCCGCCCGCTCCAGCGCCTCCGCGATCTCGTACCGCGGCGCGCCGAGCTGCTTCGCCGTCCGCCGCAGCACCCGGGCCCGCGGGTCCTCCGCGCGGTAGACGCGGTGGCCGAAGCCCATCAGCCGCTCGCCGCCGTCCAGCGCCCGCCGCACATAGCCCTCGGCGTCGCCGGTGCGCTCGATCTCCTCGATCATCCCGAGTACCCGCGACGGCGCACCCCCGTGCAGCGGTCCGGACATCGCACCGACCGCGCCCGACAGCGCCGCCGCCACGTCGGCGCCGGTGGAGGCGATGACGCGGGCGGTGAAGGTGGAGGCGTTCATGCCGTGTTCCGCGGCGGAGGTCCAGTAGGCGTCCACGGCGGCGACGTGCTTGGGGTCGGGCTCGCCGCGCCAGCGGATCATGAACCGCTCGACGACCGTACGGGCCTTGTCGATCTCCCGCTGCGGCACCATCGGCCGCCCCTGCCCGCGGGCGGACTGCGCGACGTACGACAGCGCCATGACGGCCGCCCGCGCCAGGTCCTCGCGCGCGCGGGCCTCGTCGATGTCGAGCAGCGGGCGCAGCCCCCAGACGGGCGCGAGCATCGCCAGCGCGGACTGGACGTCGACGCGGATGTCGCCGGAGTGCACGGGGATGGGGAAGGGCTCCGCGGGCGGCAGACCGGGTTTGAACGCGCCGTCGACCAGAAGACCCCAGACGTTGCCGAACGAGACGTGACCCACCAGGTCCTCGATGTCCACGCCGCGATAACGGAGCGCGCCGCCCTCCTTGTCGGGTTCGGCGATCTCCGTCTCGAAGGCGACGACTCCCTCAAGTCCGGGTACGAAATCGGACATCAGGCGGCTCCCTAGTGTGTGGCGTGCGCCCCGGTGGGGCTCTGCGGCGCACGGGCGGGTCAGCCCCAGGGCGTGGTGTGGTGCGGGGGGTATACCTGCTGGCCAGGTTCCGCGGCGCCATCGCTCGCGGTCCGGGGCGTACATTCCGGGCCACCATAACCGGGGGTGTGGGCTTTCCACAGTGGTCGGGCGGCCGTTCTGTCGGGTTGCCCACATGCGGGCGGGGGTGAGATCGGGCACACTCCGCGGATCCCGGTCCGGAGGGTTACGGACGGCGTCGAGCGGGCAGACTCCCGCACCGTCACGGCCGCTCATACGGCAAGATGTGTGGGTGCGACACGTTGACGTTGACACCGAACGTTCCCTCGATCCTGCTGCCATGCGCGCGCGCTACCGCGCCGCGGGACTCCCGGAGGACTCACTCGCCGCCGATCCCTTCGAGCAGTTCGGCCGCTGGTTCAAGGAGGCCGCGGAGAGCGGGCTGCACGAGCCCAACGCGATGGTCGTCTCCACCGCGGACGCCGAGGGCCGGCCCAGCTCCCGGACCGTGCTGCTGAAGCAGGTGGACGAGCGGGGGTTCGTCTTCTACACCAACTACGGTTCGCGCAAGGGCCGCGAGCTGGCCGTGAACCCGCACGTGTCGCTGCTCTTCCCGTGGCACCCCGTCGCCCGCCAGGTGATCGTCGCGGGCGCGGCGGAGCGTACCGGCCGCGACGAGACGGTGGCGTACTTCCGTACCCGGCCGCACGGCTCACAGTTGGGCGCGTGGGCGAGCGAGCAGTCCTCGACCGTGGCGTCGCGGGCGGAGCTGGACCGGATGTACGAGGAACTGGCCAGCCGCTATCCGGAGGGCGAACAGGTTCCGGCGCCGCCGGAGTGGGGCGGTTTCCGGGTCAGGCCGCGGACGGTGGAGTTCTGGCAGGGCCGCGAGAACCGCCTCCACGACCGCCTCCGGTACGTACGTACCGAGGGCGCGGCCGGCGGCTGGACCGTGGAACGCCTCTGCCCGTAGCCATACGGGACCCAGCCGTACCGGACCAGCCGTACGGATGCAGGCCCGCCGGGTCCGGCGCCGGACCCGGCACCGCTGCCGCGGCGGAAGCGAACAGGCGCACACACAAGGGCGACCCGCGGCCCATTCCCCTGGAGGGGAGCCGGTCGGACGTACCGGCGGACCGCGGGTCGGGTGAACTGCTTGGGATAAGGGCCGGCTGGGCGCGTCCTAGGCGCCCCGGTCCGGCATTGCGCTCAAGCGCGACGGCGGACCACTAGCCCGCAGCCACCTCACGCGTCCGGTACTTCATCATCTGCCGAACCACCTCCCTTCTCGTGTGCCTCACACATTAGGCACGCCCCCGGCCCGTCTCAAGTGATTTCCCGGCGGCCCCCGAGAGGGCGGAAGCCGGCCCGGCCACGGGCCGTGCGCAGCGGGAAACGTGCTGGTCCCCCCGGGGGTTCGGAGAGGGAGCCCGCCGGGTGCCTTTGCGGCGGCGGCTTCCGGCGGAGCCGCTTGCGTGCAACGATTTCGACGGAATGGGGTGTGTGCTGCGTCACGTTCGAGTTGAATGATCCGGGTGCACCACACCACGCACACGATGCCGCGGCGAGCAGGGGGTGCCTGATGAGCGCGACCCGGCGTACCAACCGGGACCGCAAGAACCCCGCCGGCGAGCAGGCCGCGAACGCTCCTGACACAGGAGACGACGCCGCCGGGTCCCCGCCGGCGGCGGACGGGGCGGTGGACGCACCGCCGCAGGACCGCCGCACCGCGGCCCCCGATCTGCTGGTGGCGCTGCTCGACGGCATGGACGCCGCCCTGTGCGCCTTCGACGCCGACGGTGTCGTCACCCACTGGAACCGTGAGGCCGAGCGGCTGCTCGGCTGGACCGCCGCGGAGGCGGTCGGCCGCCGCGGGCTGGCCGGCTGGGCCGCCCGCGCGGAGGACGCCGCCGAGGCGGAGGCGCGGCTGATGGGGGCGATGGACGCGCCGGGGCGGCAGGTGCAGGAGTTCGCCCTGCTGCGCAAGGACGGCGGCCGGGTGCTCGTACGCACCCAGACCTCCGCCGTCCGCCCGGACGGCGGCGAGACGGGCGGCGCCGCCGTCGGGGTCTACTGCGCGTTCAGCGAGGTCCATACGCAGATGGACCTGGAGCGGTCCATCGCCTTCAGCGAGGCGCTCTGCGAGGACGCCGCCTGGGGCGTGCTCCTCGTCGACGCCGACCTGCGGCCGGCGCTGGCCAACGGCCAGGCGGCGCGCGTCCTGCGCGCCCGGCGCTCGGGGCTGCTCGGGCGCCCCTTCGGGGAGCTGCTGGAGCAGGGCGCGGAGGAGGTCGAAAGCGCGCTGCAGCACGTCCTGGCGCAGGGCAGCACCGCGGTCCCCGCCGACGTGTGGGTCACGGTGCGCGGTGAGGCCGGTGGCGATCGGGCGGTGCGGCGGCGGTGCCTGCGCGGCGCGTTCGTACGGCTCGCCTCGCCGCTCGCCGAGCACCCGGTGCCGCTCGGTGTCGGGTGGCTCTTCCAGGACGTCACCGAGGCGAAGCTCGCCGAGGACGCGGCCTCGGTGCTGCGCTTCAGGGACCATCAGCTTCACCGCGCCTCGCGCGCGGCGGCCGAGTGCGCGGACCCGATGGAGGCGGCCACGGTCTACCTGGACTTCGCGCTCGCCGGCTTCGCCGACCACGCGCTGGTCGACCTGGCCGCCACGCCCGCAGAACCGGGCTCCCCGCCCGGTCCCGGTGCGCCGCACGACGCGAGTTCGCCGCCCGGTCCGGTGCAGCTCACCCGGGCCGCGGCCACCCCCGCCGAGGGCCCCGGCCCGTGCCTGCCCACCGGGCCGCACGGCTTCCCCGTGCGCTATCCCGCCGGGCACCCCGCGCTGCAGGCGGTGGAGCGCGGCGGCACGGTGCGCGCGGGCTGCGGGGGCGTGGACCCCGAGGTCGCGGAGGGCTGGTCGGTGGCGCGGAAGTGGCCGCCGGGCACGATGCACGCGCTGTGCACGGTGCTGCGCAGCCGTGGCCGGACCCTGGGGGTCGTGACGTTTCTGCGCGCCGGCGGCCGGCGCGGCTTCACCCGCCAGGACGCGGCGTACGCGGAGGACGTGGCCGTACGGGTCGCGGCCTCCCTCGACCTGGCGGAGCTGCTCGGTTAGGACGCCCGGCGGGGCCTGGTGAAGGCGCTCACGGGGCGGGTGCGGATCATCTTTTTCCCGCAGATCGACGGCGAAAGTCAGGCGAAAAGCTCGCGGCAGGTCCGGTTGTCACCGGGATGCGTCAGAATTGGTGAAGGGCCACCGCACGAGAAATCTAGGGGCACGCATGTCCGGACTGATCGACACAACGGAGATGTATCTCCGCACCATCCTCGAACTGGAAGAGGAGGGCGTCGTCCCCATGCGCGCGAGAATCGCGGAGCGGCTCGACCAGAGCGGCCCCACGGTGAGCCAGACCGTCGCCCGCATGGAGCGGGACGGCCTGGTGCGCGTGGCCGGGGACAGGCATCTGGAGCTGACGGAGGAAGGGCGCATGCTCGCGACCCGGGTGATGCGCAAGCACCGCCTGGCGGAGTGCCTGCTGGTCGACGTGATCGGCCTGGAGTGGGAGCACGTGCACGCGGAGGCGTGCCGCTGGGAGCACGTGATGAGCGAGGCCGTGGAGCGCCGCGTGCTCGCGCTGCTCAAGCACCCGACGGAGTCGCCGTACGGGAACCCGATCCCCGGCCTTGAGGAGCTGGGCGAGAAGTCCGAGGCGGACCCGTTCCTGGACGAGGGCATGGTGAGCCTGTCGGCGCTGGGCCCGGACGCCGGGACGGTGATCATTCGCCGTATCGGGGAACCGATCCAGACCGACTCCCAGCTCATGTACACGCTGCGGCGGGCCGGTGTGCAGCCGGGCGCGGTGGTGAGCGTGACGGACTCGGCGGGCGGGGTGCTCGTCGGCAGCGGCGGCGAGGCCGCCGAGCTGGACGCCGAGGTCGCTTCTCACGTCTTCGTGGCCAAGCGCTAGATCTGTTCGGGCCAGGCCGGTGGCGGGTTTGCGCCGCCACCGCGGTTGGCGTTAAGCGGACCGCGGGATTCCTGTCCGAACGGCAGCGCACGGGGGCGGAGCGTGCCACGCTGTCGCTGACGCCATCAGGGAGGGGTGGGTCATGCCGCTGACATATCCAGGCCCCCGCGTACGTGCCGGGGGCATGTCGAGGGCCCCGGCGCCTGGCTCGCCGGGGCCCCGCCTCCCCGTACCGACCCGGAGCCCCGAGCTCCCAGGGTCGTCTCCCCACGGACCCGATGTCCCCGATGCGGGTCCGCCTCCCGGTCTCTGTCTCCCCGCGACGGCTGCGGCCAATCCCCGGCCGCGGTCACTCAAACGAGGGGTGTGGGGCCTCGTGTCCCGGTGTTCGAATAGGTATTCGATAGCGTGAGCTTCGCCGAACGGATTGGGGGTGTCGGCACACATGGTGCGTCGTATTAATGTGACGGGGGCGGGCGGGCTGCGTCTGGCCGCCTGGGAGTACGGAGCCCCGCCGAAGCGCGGTGCCGACAGCATCGCGACGCGCACGCGGTCCGCCGCCGGTCCGGCCGGAGGGCCGCCGGGGACGGTCCCGCAGGACCGCCCGGGCGTGCTGTTATTGCACGGACTGATGGGGCGCGCGTCCCACTGGGCGACGACCGCCCGCTGGCTCTCCGCCCGCTCCCGGGCCATCGCGCTCGACCAGCGCGGGCACGGGCGCAGCGACAAACCGGGGGACGGCCCGTTCGACCGCGAGGCGTACATCGCGGACGCCGAGGCCGTCATCGAGCAACTGGACCTCGCGCCGGTGGTCCTCGTGGGCCACTCGATGGGCGCCCTGACCGCCTGGCAGCTCGCCGCCCGCCGCCCCGACCTGGTGCGCGGACTGGTGATCTGCGACATGCGCGCCTCCGCGCTGGGCGCGGCCTCGCAGCATGAGTGGGGGGAGTGGTTCCGCTCCTGGCCGGTCCCGTTCGCCACGCTCGCCGACGTCCGCAGATGGTTCGGCGAGGACGATCCCGTCCTGGAGCGCCCGCGCCCCGCGCGCGGCGAATTCTTCGCCGAGGTGATGGCCGAGCGCGCGGACGGCTGGCGCCCGGTCTTCTCCCGCCGGCAGATGCTGCGGGCCCGCGAGACCTGGGTGCACGACGCGCACTGGGAGGAGCTGGCCCACGTGCGGTGTCCGGCCCTGGTGATCCGCGGTATCGACGGTGAGCTGGGGCGGGCGGAGGCCCAGGAGATGGTCCGCGTCCTGCCCCGCGGTGTGTACGCCGAGCTGGAGGCCGGCCATCTGCTGCACCTGGAGGACCCCGAGGCGTTCCACCGGGCGGTGGATCCGTTCCTGAAGGACGTCCTCACGCCGAAGTGACGGGAAGGCGGGGCGCGTTGCGCGGCCCCGTGCGCACGATCCGGGGGGGACGGCCCGGCGCTACCCGCCGACGAACCGGAAGGTCGACGTGATCGCGTCGAACACGTCGAAGAACGAGTCCGCGAGGTCCAGCACCTGACTGCTCCCCGCGACCAGCGCCACCTTGCCCTCCTGGCCGGGGACCGGAATGAAGGTCTGCATCAGCACGGCGCGGATCGTGCGGTCGTCGCCGGGGATCTTGATGTCCTCGACGCCCTGCGTGCGGGCCGCCGTTCCGATGCCCTCGATCTCGACCGTCGAGACCTTCCGCCAGGCGTCGCCCTCCTTCTTCGGCCGGATCTGCTTGATCTGGCCGACGATCAGCGACGGGTCGGTCGGCAGCAGCTCGCCGCTCTCGGTGCGGGCGCCGATGAGGGAGACGGTGATCGAACCCGTCACCGGCACGTCGCCGCCGAAGCTCTCCGCCATGCAGCCGCAGTACAGGGCACCGGAGGCCCAGGCGTCCTTGGCGGCCCTGCGCAGGAAAGCCTCCAGCACGCCGCGCTGCTCGGCCAGTTCGGGGTTGCGGCGGACGCGGTCGTTGACCATCTGCCGGATGGCGTCGTCCCGCGACTCGGGCCGTACGTCGAACTCCCACCACGATTCCGGCACCCGGATCCGGAAGCCTCCGCGCTCGATCGTGAGTGCTTCCATCCAGCGGCTCATCCTGCCCCCTCGTGTCGCACGTGTCGTATGCCCGGCCGTCTGCCGGGCTCCGCTGCCGGGCCGCGGCGGCGAGGTTATCCACAATCCCGGATACGCGCTGTTCCCGCGAAGCCCGGGGCGGATATCGTTTCGTAGACCCTAGTGTCCGGGCTGAACGCATTTCCGCGGGGGGAAAGCCGGGGAACAGCCGGGGACGTTCGAGGAGGATCAGCGTGCGCCTCACCCTGACCGTCGTGGATCCGCTCGGGGGCGACCGTGCCGACGTCGTTCTCGACGCCGAGGCGGAGTCATCCGTCGGCGATGTCGCCCGCGTCCTGGCCGGCCAGCTCGACTCGGCGCCGCCGGCGCACGCGGCACCGGCGGTCCAGGTGCCGGCCCAGCACGCCCAGGCCGCGGCGCAGGCGCCCGCGGGCTGGGCCACGGCCGGCCCGCCGCCGGCCGCCCCGCCCGGAGCGCCCCCGGCGGCCGTCCCCTTCGGCGCGCCCGGCGCCTCGCCGCAGCAGCCCGGCGCGGCGGCGCCCGCGCCTCCGCCCGTCTTCGTCGACGGCTTCGCCGTCGACCCCGGTATGCCCGTCGCCCAGTCGCCCCTGCGCGAGGGCACGGTCGTCAGCCTCTACGACCCGGTGGGCTGCCCGCCCCGCGAGGTCACGGGCCTGGTCGAACTGCGCGTCGTCGGCGGCCCCATGGCCGGCGCGGTGCACCGCCTGGGCCTCGGCCGCGTCGACATCGGCAGCGGCAACGCGACGCACATCCGGGTCAACGACCCGGAGTTGCCCGAGCGCGCCTTCAGCCTCACCGTCTCCGCGGACGGCACGTGCAAGGTCCACGTCCACGGCGACCAGGAGAAGGCCACCCTCGACGGCACGACGTTCGCGGAGCTGGCCAAGCCCAGGGAGAAGTCGGACGACGACGACAGCCGCCGGGTCCGCAGGCGCCGCCGCCGCGAGGCCCGTCGTGCGCAACGCCGCCGGCGCGGCGGCGAGGCCGCGCCCCCGCCGCCGCCGCAGGAACCGCCGCGGAGCAAGGACGCCTGGCCGTACGGGGCACAGGTCGCCATGGGCAACTCGCTCTTCGAGCTGGTGCGTTACACCCCGCCGGACGCCGCCGTCGCGGTCTCGGAGGACGGCGCCGGGCTCGACTACAACCGTCCGCCGCGCCTGCTGCCGCCCGACCGTGAGACCCGCTTCAAGCTGCCCGCGCCGCCCAAGGAGGGCCAGGCCCGCCCGCTGCCGTGGCTGATGGCGCTGATGCCGGCCGTCATGGGCGTGACGATGGTCCTGGTCATGGGCCGCTGGTACTACCTGCTGATGGCGTTCATGAGTCCGATGATCATGATCGGCAATTACTTCATGGACAAGAAGCACGGCCGCAAGTCCCATGTGAAGGCCGTCGCCGAGTACAAGGAGCACAAGGCCCGGATCGAGAAGGACGCCCGCGACGCCCTCGTCGCCGAGCGCTACGAGCGCCGGCTCGGCGGTCCTGATCCCGCTCTGCTGTTGTCCACGGCCACCGGCCCGCGCACCCGGCTGTGGGAGCGGCGCCGTACCGACGCCGACCATCTGCTGATCCGCTTCGGCACCGCCGAGCTGGACTCCGAAGTCCTGCTGGAGGACCCCGAGCAGGACGAGCACCGCCGCCAGGTGCTGTGGAAGATCCAGGACGCGCCGGTCACCGTGCCGCTGCGGGAGGCCGGCGTGCTCGGCATCGCGGGCGCCGGCGACACCCCGCGCTCCCTCGGCCGCTGGGCCGTGGCGCAGGCCGCCGTCCTGCACAGCCCGCTGGACGTCCAGTTCTACGTGCTGACCGAGCCCGGCGGGCAGTCCGGCTGGGACTGGATGCGCTGGCTGCCGCACGCCCGCCCGCCGGGGGAGTACGACACCAACGCCCTGGTCGGCACCGACACCGAGACCGTCGCCGCCCGTATCGCCGAGCTGACCCAGTTGCTCGACGCCCGGCAGAAGGCCGCGAAGGACCAGCGGTCCACCGGGCCGACGTCCTTCAAGGACCCCGACATCGTCATCGTCTTCGACGGCTCGCGCCGGCTGCGCTCGCTGCCCGGCGTGGTGCGGCTGCTGCGCGAGGGCCCCGCGGTGTCGATGTTCGCCATCTGCCTCGACTCCGAGGACCGCTTCCTGCCGGGTGAGTGCCAGGCGATCGTCGTCGCCGAGCCCAAGCCGGAGGAGCACGGCCCGCGGGCGGTCGCCGCGCAGGGCATCCCCATGCAGCAGGTGGCCGGCGCCGGCGGGCCCGGCGGCGCCGGGGGCTTCCCGCCGTTCCAGGTCGGCGCCTGGGGCACCGGCCAGTCGCAGGACGCCGCGCAGCGTGCCGCGGCGGCCGACGGCACCGGGCCCATCCGGCTGCGCGTCGAGCAGGCCGGCGCCGAGCGGCGCCGCGGGGTGCGCCCGGACTTCGTCTCGCCCGCGTGGTGCGCGCTGGTGGCGCGCGGCCTGTCGCCGGTGCGCGACATCAGCGGCGAGGCCGAGGACGCGGCCATCCCGTCGTCCAGCAGGCTGCTCGACGTGGTGGAGCTGGAGCCGCCGACCGGGGACGCCATCGCCGCCCGCTGGCAGATCGGCGGGCAGTCGACGACCGCGGTCATCGGTGAGTCGTACGACGGCCCGTTCTCCATCGACATCCGCAAGGACGGCCCGCACGGCCTCATCGCCGGCACCACCGGCTCCGGCAAGTCCGAGCTGCTGCAGACGATCGTCGCGGCGCTCGCGGTGTCCAACACCCCGGAGAACATGACGTTCGTCCTCATCGACTACAAGGGCGGGTCGGCGTTCAAGGACTGCGTCAAGCTGCCGCACACGGTCGGCATGGTCACCGACCTCGACAACCACCTCGTCACCCGCGCCCTGGAGTCGCTCCGCGCCGAGCTGCACCGCCGCGAGCACATCCTCGCCGACGCCGAGGCCAAGGACATCGAGGACTTCCAGGACCTGCTGCGCCGGGAGCCCGGGAGGTACGCGCCGCTGCCGCGGCTGCTGCTCGTCATCGACGAGTTCGCCGCCATGGTCCGCGAGCTGCCCGACTTCGTCACCGGCCTGGTCGACATCGCCGCCCGAGGCCGTTCGCTCGGCATTCACCTGATGCTCGCCACCCAGCGTCCCAGCGGTGTGGTCTCCCCGGAGATCCGGGCGAACACCAACCTGCGTATCGCGCTTCGGGTCACCGACGGCGGCGAGTCCGCGGACGTCATCGACGCCCCGGACGCCGGCTTCATCGCCAAGTCCATGCCCGGCCGCGCCTATGTGCGCCTGGGGCACGCCTCCCTCGTCCCCTTCCAGTCCGGCCGCGTCGGCGGCCGGCGCCCCGGCGCCGCCGACCCGGCGACCGCCGCCCCCTGGGCCGGCCGCCTCGGCTGGGCCGAGCTGGGGCGGGGCGCGCTGAAGCGGCCCGCGGGAGCGCAGCAGGAGGAGGACGAGATCACCGACCTGAAGGTGCTCGTCGACGCGGTCAACGAGGCCAACGAGCGCCTGGGCATCCCCGAGCAGCACAGCCCGTGGCTGCCCGCGCTGCCCGACAGCATCGAGCTGGACGCGCTGCCCGCGCCGCAGGGCGCCGGCCCGCTGCCCCCGGCCCCGTACGGGATCGAGGACCTGCCGGCGCAGCAGGCCCGGCGCACCGTCGCCATCGACTTCGCCGACTTCGGGCACCTCATCGTCGGCGGCGCCCCGCGCAGCGGGCGTTCGCAGATGCTCCGTACGATCGCCGCCTCCCTGGCCCGTACGCACTCGGTCGCCGACCTGCACCTGTTCGGCATCGACTGCGGCAACGGCGCGCTCAACGCGCTGACCCGGCTGCCGCACTGCGGCGCCGTCGTCAGCCGCAACCAGACGGAGCGCGCGGTGCGCCTCATCGGCCGGCTCAAGCAGGAGCTGGGCCGCCGTCAGGAGCTGCTGGCCGCCGACGGCTTCGCCGACATCGCCGAGCAGCGGGCCGCGGCGTCGGACCCCGAGCAGAAGCTGCCGTACACGGTGGTGCTCCTCGACCGCTGGGAGGGCTGGCTGCCCACCCTCGGCGAGATCAACCACGGCGATCTGACCGACGAGATCTACGGGCTGCTGCGCGAGGGTGCGAGTGTCGGCATCCACATGATCATCACCGGTGACCGCAGCGTGCTCACCGGCCGGATCAGCACGCTGACGGAGGACAAGTTCGCCTTCCGGCTGCCGGACCGCTCCGACTTCTCCATGATCAGCCTCAACGCCCGCAACATCCCCGAGGACATCGAGCCCGGCCGGATGTTCCGCGCGGAAAGCGGTCTGGAGACCCAGATCGCGGTCCTGTCCGACGATCTGTCCGGTGCCGCCCAGGCCGCCGCCGTCGCCGCCATCGGCGAGGCGGCCACCGAGCGGGACGCGGCGGTGCCGCGCTCGCTGCGCCCGTTCCGCGTCGACGTGCTCCCCAGCCGCCTCGGCTTCGATGAGGCGTGGGAGATGCGCGATGTACAGGCGCAGGAGAGCAGCAAGCTGTGGGCGCTGGTCGGCGTCGGCGGCGACGAGCTGATGGGCTTCGGGCCGAATCTGGCCGACGGCATCCCGGCGTTCCTCATTGGCGGACCGGCCAAGTCCGGGCGCAGCACGGTGCTGAAGACGATGGCGCTGACGCTGCTCCAGCAGGGCGTACGGCTCGTCATCGCCGCGCCGCGGCCGTCGCCGATGCGCGATCTGGCGGACCGCGAGGGAGTGCTGCAGGTCTTCACCGAGGACGACATCGACGAGGACGAGGTGCACGACCTGCTCAAGCAGGCGTCGCCGGACGAGCCGATCGCCGTTCTCGTGGACGATGCGGAGATGCTGACGAACTGCGACGCGGGCGACGAGTTCAAGGCCATCACCCGGCGCGGCGCGGAGCGCGGCTGGGCGCTGGTGCTCGCGGGCGACGAGGAGGAGGTCGCCTCGGGCTTCTCCGGCTGGCAGGTGGAGGCGAAGAAGGCCCGCCGCGGCGTCGCCCTGTCTCCGCAGGACCCGTCGGCGGGCGACCTCATCGGCATCCGGCTCAGCCGCGGTTCGGTCGGCGATCAGGTGCAACCGGGCAAGGGCCTGCTGCACCTGGGGGACGGCGAGCCGTTCGCGGTGACGACACCGCTGCCGTAACCCCCCTCACGGCGGCCCGGATCGGCCGTGCAACCGCGGGGGCGGGGGATTGCGTCTACGGTTGCGAGTGACGAAATATGCATGACTGACGTCTCGGGGACGGCCCTCGCGACGACGAAGACAAACGGGAGGGTAGCTGCCATGGGCAAGGCCGATGTCGATGTTACATATCAGGATATGCGGGATGCCGCCAAGCGACTCAAGGACGAGCGGCAGGACATCGACCGCAAGCTGGATGACCTGCGTAAGTACATCCAGAGCCTGGTGAGCGACGGCTACGTGACCGGTCGGTCCTCGAAGCAGTTCGACCAGTCCTTCGACGAGTTCACCACCGGTGCGAAGAAGACCATCGAGGGCCTTGAGGGAATGGGCGACTTCCTGAAGTCCGCCGCCGACGCCTTCGAGAACCTGGACTCCGAGCTGGAGAAGGGCCTCAAGGGCTGACCTTCGCGATTCGGTTCGGTTCGTTTCGCTTGGCCGGGGCGCCGTGGCATCGTTGGTTCGGTGCGGCGGCGCCCCGCTTCGTAGGGACTGGGGGTAAGGCTCATGGGCAACGACGGCGACAGGCTGGCGATTCCGCTCAGCGAGCTCGACGGCTTCGGCGGGCGGCTGCGCAGCATCAAGAACCGGATGAACCGCACCAAGGCCACCTTCGAGTCGTACCGCGACGACATCGGGGACAGCGGCGTGGTCGACAAGCTGGAGGACTTCGAGTCCGGCTGGAAGGACGGCCGCGGCGACATCGACGACCAGTTGACGAGCCTGGCGGAGATGTCCGACACGGTGGTGCGCGAGGCCCACAAGGTGGATGTGGACCTGGAGAAGGAGCTGAAGAAGGGCATGAAGAAGGAGGAGAGCCAGATCGGCGGCGGCAAGCAGTGACCGCCGCGGCCGGGCCCTTCCTCCCGTCCCCCGCCGCCCTCTACGCCCCGCTCTCCGCCGGGCCGCCGCCCGTGGGCACGTCGAAGCCGAAGGTGCGTCCGATGTGCGCGAGCCGCATGCAGTAGGAGTCCAGCAGGAAGACCGACGGCGTGGCGATCGTGACGTACGCGCAATAGCCGTACGGCGCCGGCACGACGAGCTGCAGCGACGCGAAAGGGATCACCGGCCCCGCGGCCCCCGCCTCGCCGGTCGGCAGGGTGAGCGAGCGCAGCGAGGCCGACATCACCCCGGGGCCGCCGGGAAGCTTCACCGCCAGCAGCATGTCCTGCTCGCCCTGGAGTCCCTTGCCCAACGCGTAGTCCAGCTCCACCGGTTCCTTCTGCCCGGCGAAGAACTTCTGCTCCTTGGCGCGGAAGATCCCCTCGGCCGCCATGAGCTGGTCGTCGTGGTCGCTGGGCCGGGCGGACACCGCGAGCAGCCCCATGGACAGCCGCTCCTCGCCCGCCACGTCCTCGGTGCCGGCGCACATGGCGGTCAGGACGGTCGTCTCGCCGCCCTCGGCCAGCATGGGCAGGAACCTGCGCATCTGCAGCCCGGCGGCCGCCAGTTCCTCCTCGTTCGCCTCGGGCATCAGCCGGCCCAGCGCCTCGTCCCAGCCCGCCAGGGTGTCGGCCTCGGGCAGCCGGACGAACTCGTCCGGCACCCGGTAGCTGAAGGCGTACGGGACCTTGCGCCCGCCCGTCGCCGTCGTCATGCGGCCGTCCCCATCTGCGAGGGGCTCAGCCCGCGGGTGAAGCTGTCGCCCGCCGACGCCAGCATGGCCGGCGGGTCGACCTGCGGCGGCAGCGGACCGGGCGCGAGGACGTCCGGCTCCGGCGGCCGGTACTGGGCCAGCGCCGTGATCGGCCCGACGACGGGGATGTCGGCGATGTTCCAGTTGCCGTCGTTCCACCGGCCGGGGTTGATGTTGGAGCCGAGGGCGAAGCCCGCGCCGGCGATGGTGGCCGACCAGTCGACGAGGTTGCCCGCGGCCACGTGCGCCCATCCCTGGCCCGACATGGCGAAGCCGCGCAGGGAGTTGGCCACGCCGCTGGGCAGCCGGGCGAGGTTGCCCCAGTTGCCGGGGCCGATCCGGCCGAGGGTGGCGGCGAGTCCTTCGGTGGCGCGCAGGTTGCGCCCGGCCTGCACGAGCCCGCGGCCGGACTGCGCGAGCCGCGCCCCGGCGACGCTGAGGCCGCCGGCGAGTACGCCGGCCGCGTCCCAGGCCAGGGTCTCCCACGTCATGCCCTCCGCGCCGCCCGCCAGCGCGATGGCGTGCGCCGCGAACGCACCCGCGCCGACGTACAGGCCTATCAGGGCCAGGCCGGCGATGCCGCCGAACGGCATGGCGAACAGGCAGATGATGCCGATGACCATGGCGACGTCGGCCAGGATGTCGCCGATCAGCTTCCAGAAGTTCGGGTCGGTGATCGTGTCCCACGCGGCTTCGAGGAGGTTCCCCAGATCGTCGAGCCGGCGCTCGAACCAGTTGGGCTCCGGCGGTGCGTCGTCCGCCGCGTTCTTGATCTGCCGCGCGGCGGTCTCGGCGTCGCCGTTGAACTCCGCGTTCAGCGTCCGCGCCCGGGCCCGGATCGCTTCCAGCTCGGCAGTGGCGGTGTCGAGGGCATCGGCCTTGCCCTTCTTGTCGTTCTTGTGTTCTTCCTTCTCCTTGTCCGTCATCCCCTCGGTGTCGCCCGGCAGCCCGTCGACGGCCCGCTGCGCCGAGCCGACGCGGGCGGCGGCGTCCTCGGCCTCCCGCTCCAGCTTGCGGGCGCGGGTCTGGTAGCCGCTCAGGCTGGTCTCCCACGACGACAGCGCCCGGTGGGCGGCGTTGAGGGAGGTGAGGGCCCGCTCCAGATACGGGGGGATCTCGGACACGGAGTCGCTGAAGGCGTCGGCCGCCTTGCCGACCCAGATGCCGTCCGTCTCCCCGATCCGCTTGAGCTGGGACTGCGCGGTCCCGCTCTGGCCGGTGACCGCCCCGATCGCGGTGACGAGGCGCTGTACCGTGTCGAGGTCGCCGGGCGCCGGGTCGAAGCCCAGGTGCGTGAAGTCCTCCGGGCGCGTCACTTCTTGCCCGCCTTCTGCAGCTCGTCGTGGAGCTTGCCGTCCAGCTTCTCCAGCTCGTCGGCGGCCGTGACGACGAACTTCGAGACGCCCTTGGTGAGCTTGGAGAGCTGACCGAAGCCGTAGTCCCACGAGTCGGCGAAGTCGTCGCACGCGGAGCGCAGCTCGTCGTGGCCGACGAGGCTCGCGTCGGTGCCGGCGATCTTCTTCGAGGACTCCTTCATCCGGTCCCCGCTGGATTCGAGGGTCCTGGCCATCGCCATGACGTCGTCGTGCAAGAACCTCAAAAATGACACGAAATCCCCCGGAAGGTCGGAACTGTTACCCAACCGCATGCGCCTGTCGCACCATGATAGGAAGCCGCATACGGCGTGCACGGTTCCACACGAAGGACGGCGATGTCACCACGGCCGCAACTCCGGACCCAGCTCGGGGCGTTGCTGAAGGCGGGAGAGCAGGGCGCCGAGACGTATACGACGATCAACCCCTGGAACTCCCGGAAGACGTTCGCGGCCTTCGCCTACCTCGCCGAGCAGTACGGATACCGCTATGCGGGCCTCTCCGCGCACCACGGCACGAGCCGCAGCCACCCCGTCTTCGCCTTCCGCCGCCTCCCGGACGCGGCGGAACGCGCGGCCCGTACGCGCGCCGGCCACCCGGACGGCCCGCTGGGCGGCTCCCTGCCGGGTCTGACGGCGGGCCGCAGGCCCGAGCCGCTGCCGGAGGCGCGGCAGGAGGTGGAACTGCTGCACGCCCGGATCGCGGTGGACCTCTACGGCACGTCGCGCCGCGGCAGGCTGCGGATGCTCGCGGTGGCGGTGCCGCTGGGCGTCCTGATCGCTCTCGCGGTCAACGACTCGCTGGACCCGGGGCCGCTGGCGGTGGCGGGCGGGATCTCGGTGGCGTGGTGGCTGTACCTGTGGCTGACCTCGGCGATCATGCAGCGGGGGCTGCGCAGGTACCGCGCCATGCTGGAGCAGGCGGGCATCGAGTGGCCGCCGGGGAACGCGGCCGGCTGACACCCCGCGCCGTACGGGGTGTCCGTGGCGGGTAAAGGGCCGGACTTCACCCTCTCCCGGATCCCCCGGGCCCGCGGCACATCCCCGCCCGCACCGGCCGTCTCATCCGTATCTCCTTTCCCGCCGGATCGTGGCGACGGCCACCGGCATCCCTCATCGCGCCCCGACGCCCAGGGAATTCCCCTCCCATTGACGAGTTGGCGACTGCACATATCCGGATTCGCCAATACCCGGTTCGCGGGTCTGTCACAGAGCACACCGTCAACGCCTCCGGCGCCGTCGGCTCCGGCGTGCGCGTGGCCCCGTACGCCCTCCCGAGCGGGTCCCACACCCCCTCGTACGCTGGCCATTTGTCTTTCCGGCAAGGTCGTCGTCTCAGCTGTCGGAACTGTCGATGGGCTGTGACGCTCTCGTTGCCTGACGCGGGTTGAGGGGGGTTTAGGCTACTGCTACGGTTCGATGGCTTGACAACCTGTTGCGGCGTTCTCGGCCGATCAGGTAGGGGAATTTCGGCCAGGAAACGGCGAGTTACGGGGTGATTCCGTGAAGACCAGGGAACGCACGGCAGCCGCGGGCGGCAGGTCGGCCGCCCCTGTTCCGCAGTCCGGCGACAGACTGCCGTTTGCTCCTCGCGAACGCAAACCTGCGCTGGCGGCGCTGGCCGTGCTGCTCATCCTCGCGGGCGCGCTGGGCACGGCCGTGCTCGTGCTGCGCGCCGGCAACCAGGTGGCCGCCGTGCAGATCTCCGACCGCGTCCCCGCGGGCGAGGGCATCTCCGAGGACGACATCGAGCAGGTGATGATGCCGGAGGACAGCGACATCCCCTACATCCGCTGGGACCTGCGCGGCGAGCTCGACAAGTTCTACGCCACCACCGACCTCGTCCCCGGCAGCGTCCTGGTCAGCGAGATGATCCAGGAGGGCAAGGGCCTGGAAGAGGGCCAGACCGTGGTCGGCGTGACCATGGAGTCCGGCCAGATGCCCGGCGGTCTGGTCGACGGCGCCCGCGTCGACGCCTACTTCGTCGGCGACAGCCCGAGCACCTCCGGCAGCGACGACGGCAGCACCGGCTCGACCGGTGCCGTCGGGCCCGGCGAGGTGCTCGCGGAGGGCGTGAAGGTACAGAGCATCAGCCGCGGCGACGAGGGCACGGTGACCAGTGGAACCGTCACCGTCAATATCCTCGTCGACAAGACACAGGCGGGCCCTCTCGTGGCGGCGGCGTCCGAGAAGGAAGTCGGCCTGACTCTCGTATCCAGCGGTAGCTGACGTCGTAACGGGTCTTCACGGGAGCGAGGGAACTCACCATGGCGCTGATCGCAGTCGCGGCCGACAAGGGCGCGCCCGGTGTGACGACGACCGCCGTCGCGCTGGCCGCCGTCTGGCCCCGGCGTGCGCTGCTCGCCGAGGCGGACCCGGCGGGCGGCGACCTCGTCTACCGCTCGGTCGGGCAGAACGGGGGCTCACTCGACCCGAACACCGGCATGCTGTCGCTGGCCGCCACGGCCCGCCGCGGGATCGCCGCGGAGCAACTGTGGGACCACGCGCAGCCGATGTCGGGCGGGCTCGACGTCATCATCGGCCTCGGCAACTCCGACCAGTCCGCGGGGCTCACCCGGCTCTGGCCCACGCTGGGCCGGGCGTTCGCCGCGCTCGCCGAGTCGCCGCACGGCGGCGCCGACGTGATCGCCGACTGCGGCCGGGTCGGCCTCGACTCGGGCACCGTCGAGCTGTTCTCGCACGCCGCGCTCGTGCTGCTGGTGGCCCGCGCGCTGCCGGAGCAGATCGCGCGGGTACGGGACCGGGCGTCGTCGCTGTCCGCGCGGTTGCACGGCACCCAGCGCGGCGCCGCGGCGCTGGGCACGCCGCTGATCGGCGTGCTGCTGGTCACCGAGCCGTCCGGCGCCGCGAAGGTCGCCGGGCAGGTCAACGACATGCTCACGGCGTCGCAGTCGGGCGCCCGCGTGCTCGGAGTCGTCGCGGACGACGCCGCGGGCGCCGAGCAGTTGGCGGGGCGGCGGCGCGGGCGCGCGGAGAAGTCGATGCTCGTACGGTCCATCCGCAAGGTCGCCAGCGACCTGCACCAGAACTTCGGCAGCTCGCTGCTGGCCCAGCCGGCGTCCGCCGGCGCACCGCAGGCGCCGTACGGCGGCGGGGCGCCGCAGGCACCGTACGGCGGCGCCGGCCAGGGGGCGGGCGCCGTACCGCAGCAGCCGGGCCAGCCGACCGGGCAGCCGCACGGCCAGCAGCCGCCGGCCCCGGGCCGGCCGGGTCAGCCCGCCGCCCCCGGCCACCCCGCCTACGGCGCCCCCGGCGCCGACCCCGGGCCCGGCCCCGCCCAGGGCCCCGGCCCCCGCCATGGAGCCGCCCGATGAGCAGCGGACCCGCAGTAGACCACGGCCTCGTCAAACGCTTCCGCCAGGAAGCCGGCGACCGCATCGCGCGCCAGCGCCACGAGGACCAGCTCGCCGGCGTCACCCCCATGTCCGCCGAGGACGAGCGGCACTTCGCCCGCGCCGTCATCGCGCAGATCCTGGAGGACTACGCCCGCGCCGAGATCAACTACGGCCGCACGCCGCTGGACGCCGAGACCGAGGAGGCGTACGCCGCGGCCGTGCACGCCGCCCTCTTCGGCGTCGGCCGGCTGCAGCCGCTGCTGGACGACCCCGAGGTCGAGAACATCGACATCAACGGCTTCGACCAGGTCTTCGTCGGCTACGCCGACGGCCGCGAGGCCAAGGTCGATCCGGTCGCCGAGAGCGACGAGGAACTCGTCGAGCTGATCCAGATACTCGGCGCCTACTCCGGCCTGTCCTCCCGGCCCTTCGACTCCGCCAACCCGCAGCTCGACCTGCGCCTGCCCGACGGCTCCCGGCTCTCGGCGGTCATGGACGTCACCCGCCGCCCGGCGCTGTCCATCCGCCGCGCCCGCCTCGGCAAGGTGTTCCTGCCCGACCTGGTCGGCAACGCGACGATCACCCCGGAGCTGGGCTCCTTCCTGACCTGCGCGGTCCGGGCCCGTAAGAACATCATGATCGCCGGCGCCACCAACGCCGGGAAGACGACGCTGCTGCGCGCACTGGCCAACGAGATCCCCGCCCCCGAGCGGCTGATCACGGTGGAGCGCGCCCTGGAGCTGGGCCTGGACCAGTTCCCCGAACTCCACCCCAACGTGGTCGCGTTCGAGGAGCGGCTGCCCAACTCCGAGGGCCACGGCGCCATCACGATGGCCGAGCTGGTGCGCAGGTCTCTGCGTATGAACCCGTCCCGCGTCATCGTCGGCGAGGTGCTCGGCGACGAGATCGTCACCATGCTCAACGCGATGTCGCAGGGCAACGACGGCTCGCTGTCCACGATCCACGCCAACAGCTCCTCCGAGGTGTTCAACCGCATCTCGACGTACGCCCTCCAGGCCAGCGAGCGGCTGCCGGTGGAGGCCAGCCAGATGCTGGTCGCCGGCGCCATCGACTTCGTCGTCTTCATCGAGCGTCGCAATCTCTACCACCAGGGCGGCGGCCTCCAGCGCATGGTCACCTCGGTGCGCGAGGTCAACGGCGTGGACGGCCGCGTGATGTCGTCCGAGGTCTTCAGGGAGGGCCCGGACGGCCTGCTCCACCCGCACGCCCCGATCCACTGCATCGACGAGCTGATTCCGTTCGGTTACCAGCCCAGCGGGGAATGGAGGTAGCGGCTCATGAACGGCTCGGTCTTCTCCGCCACGATGGGCTACGGGCTGCTCGCCGGCGCGGTGATCGGCGGCGGTATCGCGCTGCTCATCGTCGCGATCCGCGGGCTGCCGGCGAAGCCGGAGCACGAGAAGGAGCAGCAGGGCGAACGGGCCGCGGAGCTGGTGCGGTTCGCCAGCCAGCGGGCGACGCTCGCGGCGGTGGCCGGGCTGCTGGTGCTGCTGCTGACCCGCTGGCCGGTCGCCGGCCTGGCCACCGGCGTGCTGGTGGCCTTCTGGGACAAGCTCTTCGGCGGCGCGGCGGCCGAGCGGATGGCGATGAAGCGGGTCGAGGCGCTGGCCCAGTGGACGGAGTCGCTGCGTGACACGATCGCCGGCGCGGTCGGCCTGGAGCAGGCCATTCCGGCCTCGGCCCGCGCCGCGGCGCCCGCGCTGCGCCCGCACCTGGACGCGATGGTCGACCGGCTGCGCTCCCGTACGCCCCTGCCGGACGCCCTCCAGCACCTCGCCGACGACCTCGACGACGCCTCCGCCGACCTGATCATCGCGGCGCTGATCCTCAACGCCCGGCTGCGCGGCCCCGGCCTGCGCGAGGTGCTGGGCGCGCTGGCGAAGTCGGCGCGCGAGGAAGTGGACATGCGCCAGCGCGTGATGGCGCAGCGCGCCTCGACGCGGCGCAGCGTCCAGATCGTCGTCAGCGTCTCGGTGGCGTTCGTGCTCGGCCTGTCGGTCTTCAACCGCGGCTTCGTCGAGCCGTACGGCTCGCCGGTCGGCCAGGCGGTCCTGGCCTGCGTCTGCGGGCTGTTCGCGGCCGGCTTCTGGTGGCTGCGCAAGCTGTCGACGATCGAGACGCCGGAGCGCTTCCTGGCCGGCGCGAAGCAGCAGCCGCAGCAGGTCGCCTTCGTCCGGCCGCGTGAGGAGGTCTCCTGATGAACTTCCAGGGTGCGGACACGCTGACGTACTCCGTCGTCATCGGTGCGGTGATGGGCCTGGGCATCTATCTGCTCGTACGGGCCATCGCACCCGGCCGCCGCGGCGCCGTCGCGACGGTCGCCCGGGTCGACGCGCTGCGCGCCCGCGGCTCCGGCCGGACGACGACGTCCTCGCCGCAGCAGGAGGAGGGGCGCTTCGGGGGGCTGCGCGCGCAGGTCGGGGAGCGGGCCGCGGAGTTCTATCTGCGGCAGGGCTGGGAGCAGCGTTCGCTCCGCTCCGACCTGGCGGTGCTTGACCGCTCCTGGGAGAGCTTCCTTGCCACGAAGGTGCTGCTGTCCGCGGTGGGGCTGGTCTTCGGCCCCGGCGTGTACGCGCTGATATCGGTGGCGGGCTTCGGCCTCAATCCGGTCATCCCGGTCTGGCTCGCGCTGGTCGCCGCCCTGCTCTTCTTCCTCCTGCCCGACCTGGAGGTGCGCAGGGACGCCGCCGACAAGCGCAAGGACCTGCGCCGCGTGGTGGGCGCGTACCTGGACCTGGTGGCGATGAACCTGGCGGGCGGGCGCGGCCTGCCCGAGGCCCTGATGGCCGCGGCCGACATCAGTGACGGCTGGGCCCTGCGCAGGGTGCGCAACGCACTCGCCGACGCCCGCATCACCGGCACCAGCCAGTGGCAGGCGCTCGGCAATCTCGGCGACGAGCTGGGGATCGAAGAGCTGAAGGACCTGTCGGCGTCGCTGGCGCTGGTCTCCGACGACGGCGCAAAGGTGCGCGAGTCGCTGGCGTCCAGGGCGGAGACCATGAGACATCGCGAGCTTGCCGAAATCGAGGGGGCGGCAGGCGAGAAATCGCAGTCCATGCTCGTCGCACAACTACTGCTGTGCGCCGGGTTCCTGGTCTTCCTGGTCTATCCCGCGGCGATCCGCGTGTTGCAGGTCTGAGTCATCCCCCCCACTACGCAGAGAGGACGTAACGACGTCATGAAGAACCGCTTCACCAGCACCGGACATCCGGCCATCGACTTCCTGGTCACCTTCCTGCGCGGTCGCGTGGAGCGCGCCCGCTCGGGCGAACTGGACCGCGGCGCCTCCGCCGTGGAATGGGTGATCATCTCCGCCATCGTGGTGGCGATCGTCAGCGCGGTCGCGGTCATCATCAACCAGGCGCTGTCGGACGGCGCGAACGACGTCAAGGACTGCATCAGCAACGCCGGCGCCGACGGCTGCTGAGCCGGCGGCTGACGGGGTGAGCTGACGATCATGGGGACAACGGCACGGCCGCAGCCGCCGGCGTGGCTGCGGCGCAGGCTGGACGCCTGCCGCGGTGACGGCGGCGGCGGTGACACGGGGCCGGGCAGCGGACGGCACGGTGTGGGCGGAGGCGACCGCGGCATGTCCGCGATCGAGTTCGTGCTGCTCACGCCGGTGCTGTACTTCATGATCTTCGCCACCGTGCAGTTCGGGCTGTACTTCTTCGCCGATCACGTCGCGCAGGCCACCGCCCAGCACGGGGCACGCGAGGCGCGCAGGACCGCCGAGTCGAACCCGGGCGGCTGGCAGGGCCTGGCCCAGCAGGCGGCGCGCGAGCGGCTGAACACGGTCGGCCCGAAGCTGCTCACCAGCCCGGACATCCGGGTGTACGAGGCCGCGGACGACCGGGTCGGGGTGGAGGTGGAGGGGGGCGTGGTCAACGTTTTCCCGTTCATCGACCTCCGGGCGCGGGCGGAGTCGGAGGGGCCGATCGAGCGGTTCGTACCGGATCTGGGATGACAGGTGACGGGGGACGGGGACGCATGGCTGTGAGCGCGGTGAGCGGGGCGCGCGGCGACCTGGGGGAGAACGGGGCCGGGGAGCCGGGGGAGCGCCGGGACGTCCGGTCCGACCGGGGGGTGACGACCATCGAGGTGGTGATCCTCGCCCCGGTGATGTTCCTGTTCATCCTCGTCCTCGTCGCCTTCGGCCAGTTGGTCGACGGCCGCGGCGGGATCGACGGCGCGGCGCGCGACGCGGTACGGGCCGCGTCGCTGCAGCGCGACGCCGGCCGAGCGCAGACGGCCGCGGAGCGGGCGGCGGAGTCGCAGTTGGAGGGCGACGTGTGCAAGGGCCCGGTGGACGTGGACCTGTCGGGGGACTTCTCGCCGCCGGAGCCGGGCGCCGCCAGCAACATCATCACCGTGGAGGTGAGCTGCGAGGTGAAGGGCCTGGCGATGCTGGGCCTGGACATCGACCCGCGGATGACGGGCTCGTCGTCCGCGCCGCTCGACCCGTACCGGAGGGCGGGATGACGCGCATACGTGCCCTGGCCGCGCGGCTGCGCGAGGGCCTGGCGGGGCGGGCGGACCGGCTCGACGACCGGGGCTCGGGCGCGGGCGCGGTCATCATCTTCGCGTTCCTGTTCATGGCGCTGGCGGCGTTCGTGGTCGACGGCGGGCTGGCGATCTCGCAGCGCGAGCGTGCCGCGGACATCGCCGAGCAGGCGGCCAGGTACGCCGCGCAGGACACCGACAGGGACGCGCTGTACGAGGGCCAGACCGAGCTGGAGGCGCCCATCCGGTTCGAGAACTGCGACAGCCGGGTGCAGGAGTTCATGTCGCACGTGACGGTCCACAACGGCGAGGTCGAGTCCGCGACGTGTACGAGCGCGGCGGCCGACCACGTCGAGGTCGAGATCGTCCTCAGTTACCGCCCGCTGCTGACGGGTCTGGCCCTCAACGGGCCCCTGGAGGCCACCGGCACGGCCCGTGCCGAGCCCCGCACGGAGGTCGGCGAGCCGTAACGGTGCACCTCCGAAGTTTCGCGCAACCCGAGAGGCAGAGCACGTGAGTGAGCCCGAGTACGTCTTCGACCAGGTGCAGATCGGCAAGGGCCTGCGGCCCCTGGCCCAGCACGGCACGATCATCGTGGACCGCGGCACGCTGAGCCTCCTCGACTCGAACGGGCAGGTCATCGCCAGCGGCCCGCTGGCGGCCATCCAGGCCGCACCGGTCCGCCTCACGCGCGGCAAGACCGTGGCGCTGACGCTGAACGGCACCAAGTACACCGCTTCGCCCGGCTGGGGCAACCACGTCGGCTCCCTGGTCCTTCCCGGCACGACCGGCGACGTCAAGGACGCCGCCGCACTGCTGCTGCGTCTGGTGGAGTCCGCGCACGGCCCCGCGTAGCCGGGGGTGTGGGCCGTACGCGGGAGGCGGTCCTGCCGATCGGGGGAATTAGCTTCTCTTCGGCGAGCTCCACCCCGACCATCGGTCAGATAGTCGTACAAACCGGATGAGGCGACCGCCTCACTCCGATCGACTGTCAAGGGGCATCTGTGCTGAAGAGAACGAAGACTGCCGTCGCGCTCACCGCGGGAGCCATGGCGCTGGGAGTGCTGGGTGCGGCTCCCGTGGCGGCCACCGGAACGACCGGCCACGCACCCTCGATGAAGACCTGGGACGACTGGCGCCACTCGCAGCGCGGCGTGGTGATCGCCAAGCCCGGCGTCCTGATCCGCTCGCAGCCCACCACCGCCTCCCGCGAGAAGGGCTTCATCCCGCGTGGCGAGATCGTCTGGATCGACTGCAAGGTCAAGGGCCAGAACGTGTTCGGCAACTCCCTCTGGTACAGGCTCAAGTCGCACAACGGCTTCGTCGCCGCGCGGTGGGTGAAGAACGTGGACCACATCCCGTTCTGCTGAGCGCGCGGACCCGCCCGCACCGTGCAGGCCGCCGGAGCCGCCCCGTTGAGCGCGGGGCGGCTCCGGCGGCTCCGCCGCGCGTGCCCGGCGGCCTCCCGCCCCGTACGCTGCACGGCAGCGGTGACGAGGTCGTGACGAGGCAGTCACCTGTCCGGGCTCGACCCTCAAAACGGCCTTCGGTAACGTCATGTGGGCAAGTACGGGGACGCCGCCCAGCGGCCTGCGCGCGACGCGCGCGCATCAGGGGGTCGCGGTCCGCGCCGCGCCGACCGGGAGGGCTGAGGACCAGCGATGGCACGCAGCAGTGCGAACAGGACTCCGGTACCGGTACGCATCCCGCGCCGGACCTTCGGCGACGTCATCAAGGCGTTCTTCGCCTTCCTCGCACTCGTGGTGCTCGTCGTCGGCGTGCCGGGCGCGCTCGCCTACTTCATCGGCTGGCCGCTGCCCAGCTCCACGCCCTCGCTCAGCATGCTCAACGAGGACGTGACCGCGGACGTCTTCGTCAAGGTCTTCGCGGTCGTCGTCTGGCTGGCCTGGGCGCAGTTCGCCGCCTGCGTGCTCGTCGAGGCCAAGGCCGCCGTCTCCGGGATGGGCATGCCGGGACGGGTGCCGGGCTCCGGCGCCAGCCAGGCGCTCGCCCGCCAGCTCGTCGCCGCCGTTCTCCTGCTCACCGCCAGCGCCGCCAGCTTCGCGCCGGGCCTGTCCGACCTCGGCCAGCAGCTCGACCAGCACAAGCCGCCGCCGGTCGCCGCCGCCCAGCAGACCCCGGGCCAGCAGGTCGACACCGCCAGGCCCGCCGTGGACGTCGAGGCCCCCCGGGGCCAGGGCGCCGGCGGCGAGGTCCACAAGGACACCCGTGAACAGGCCGAGCGGGACACGAAGTTCTACCGCATCCAGCCGCCCGAGGGCCGCCACCACGACTCGCTGTGGGAGATCGCGGAACGGCATCTGGGAGACGGCCGCCGCTACGGCGAGATCTACCAGCTCAACAAGGACCGCATCCAGCCCGACGGCTCCAAGCTCAGCCAGGCCAGCCTCATCCGCCCCGGCTGGATCATGGAGATGCCCGCGGACGCGCACGGCGGCGACCTGGTCGAGATGCCCGACGAGCGCAACGAGGTGTCCAAGTCCGAGGCCGAGCAGATCAACGAGTACGACAAGTCCAGTCCCACCCTCGACGAGCGCGGCACGGGCGGCGGGGAGGACCGGCAGGCCACCTCCGGCCGCGGTGAGCGCCTCGTGCCCGACACCCCCGCCGTCGACCACGACTCCGGCGACCGCGGCGGCGAGCAGTCGGTCCAG
This sequence comes from Streptomyces sp. CNQ329, assembly GCF_000482585.1. NCBI lineage: Bacteria > Bacillati > Actinomycetota > Actinomycetes > Kitasatosporales > Streptomycetaceae > Streptomyces > Streptomyces sp. CNQ329. The sequence continues at coordinate 56,299 of NZ_AXVU01000006.1, forward strand.
CAGATCCCGACCCGCGAGAGCGACGGTGGCGACGCCGGCGGCGACGGCGGCGACCAGGCCGTCCCCGAGGTGCAGAGCGACGGCGGCGGCATCGGCCTGCCGGAGGTGCTCATCGCCGCGCCGCTGCTCGCCGCCGGCGTGCTCGGCGCGCTGAGCCGGCGGCGCCGGCAGGCGCTGTGGCAGGCGGCGTTCCAGACCGGCGGCGCGGGCCGTACGGGCGCGGAGCCCACCGGGCGCGCCGCGCTGGCCCGTGACGCGCTGCTCGTGGGCGCCGACCCCGGCGGCGTGCGCTTCCTCGACCGCGCCCTGCGCGGCCTGTCCGCCTCGCTGACCGAGGCCGCCCGCCCGCTGCCCACGATCTACGCCGCCTGGCTGACCGAGGCCGACCTGTACCTGCAACTGGCCGGTGTGGCCGGCGAGCCGCCCGCCCCGTGGCGTACCGGCCAGGACCAGACGTTCTGGCGCATCGACCGCGCCGACATCGAAAGCTACCCGCAGCCCGACGAGTCGGGCGACGCCGCGGCCCCGTACCCCGGTCTCGCCAGCCTCGGCACCCGCGAGGAGGCCCGGTTGCTGCTGAACCTGGAGGCGGTCCCCGGCATCGCCGCGGTCAAGGGCGCCCCCGCGGACCGGCTCGCGGTGCTGTCGTCGATCGCCGCGGAGCTGGCCACCAACGGGTGGTCGGACCGGATGTCGGTGACCGTCGTCGGCTTCGGCGAGCGGCTGACGGACCTGGCCCCGACGCGCGTGCGCTACCTGGAGGACATACCGGCGCTCCTCGAGGTCATGGAGGCCGAGTCCGCCCAGCGCGCCAACGCGCTGGGCAACGCGGGCCACGACAGCGTGCTCACCGGCCGCGCCGGGCAGGCGGGGCGTACGCAGTGGGCGCCGCACCTCGTCATCGTCGCCACCGAGCCCACCGCCGCCGAGGCCGACCGGCTCGCGCACCTGGCGGGCGGCTCCTCGCGGCTGGGCATCGGCTACCTCGTCGGCACGGGCCAGGAGGAACTGTCCGGAGCCTCCTGGGAGTTCGAGATCACCCGCGACGGCCGGCTGCGGGCCCCGCTGCTGGGCCTGGAGCTGGCCGCGCAGCGGCTGCCACAGGAGCAGCACGAGGCGCTCGTGGAGCTGTTCTCGCAGGTGGAGGTCGAGGGCGCGGCGACCAGCGGCACCGACGGGCGCGGGATCTCCGTCCGGCGCGAGGCGGGCGACGTCGGCTTCACCGTGGACCTGTCGGAGCAGGGGCGGCCCGCGGTGTACGCGCGGCTGCTCGGCTCGTACGAGATCACCGGCCTGGACGAACCGGACGGCCAGCGCAGCCCGCTGCTGCGCGAAGCGCTGGCGCTGCTGCTGTTCCACCGCGAGGGCGTGCACCCGCAGGTGCTCGCCGCGGCGCTGTGGCCGCGCGGCGTGACGGACGACGTGCGCGACGCCTTCATCGAGCGGCTGGTCACCTGGCTGGGCCGGGACCCCTCCGGAGCGGCGCGGCTCGCGCCGGACGCGGACGGGCGGCTGGCGCTCTCCAGGTCGGTCGTCTCCGACTGGGACGTGCTGCGCACCCTGCACCTCGAAGCGACCGACCCCACCCGGCAGTCGAGCCCGCAGACGCGCGAGCGCCTGCTGAACGACGCGCTGGCGCTGGCCGCGGGCCCGCTGCTCGCGGACCGGCCACAGGGGCGGTACGGCTGGCTCTCCAACGAGATCGTCGAGGCCCAGTTGCCGCTCCTCGTCGCCGACGCGGGCCTGGCGCTGTCCGCGCTGCGCCGCGAGTCGGGGCAGGCGGACGGCGCGGTCCTCGCGGTGCAGGCGGCGCTGGTCGTCGCGCCGGCGGACGAGCGGCTGTGGAACGAACTGCTGCGCGCGGTCCACGCCACCGGCGAGACCGCCCGCCTGGAGGCCACCGCCTCGGACCTCCTCGACCGCGCCGCGGCCCTCCACGGCGCCCGCGGCCTGCCGCCGCGCACGGAAGCGCTGCTGGACGAACTGCTCCCGGGCTGGCGGGCGCAGGCCGGCTCCGCCGGGGCGGCGAGCTGAGCGGGCGCCTCCGCCCGGCCCGCCCGGCGGCCGGACCGACGGTGCCGGCGTGTGCCGCGAGCCCCTGCCTGCCCGCCGGCGAACGGGGCGGGACCGGGGCCCGTACGAGAGGGGAGTAAGCATGCGTACCCGCACACTCGGCGGCACCGGGGCCGAAGTCACCGCACCCGCTTTCGGGGGCGGCCCGCTGGGCGGCCTGTTCGCGCCGCTCGACGACGCCACCGCGGCGCAGGCCCTCGACGCGGCGTGGGACGGCGGCATCCGCTCCTTCGACCGCTCGCCGCACTACGGCATGCGCAGCGCGGACGAGGTGCGCGACAATCTCACCGCGTGCGGCGCGCGGATTCCGGCACAGGTGTGGGCCGACCTGCGTACGGAAGGGCGGGTGGACGAGCGCGCCCCCACCGCGACCGCGGGGTAGGACCGCGGCGTCCCGCAGCCGCGCGCCGGTCGCGGCCCGCCGGGCCGGTGATCCGGGGCCGCGGGCCCGTCAGCGCACGGCGTCACCCCCGCCGCGCCCCGATCCGCTCCCTGCCGCAGGCGTACGCCAGCGTGCCGATCAGGTCCTCCACATCCGGCAGCCACGCGTCCGGCGCCGACGGCCGCCGCACCCACTGCACCGGACCGGCCGTGCCGAACCGTGTCGGCGGTGCCGCCGCCCAGTCGCCCTCGCCCCGTACCGCCAGGTCCAGGGACGCCGACGAGGCGTAGCCCAGCGCGTGCAGGCCGTCGATCACCTTCGCCGTGGCGCCCGGCCGCACGAAGAAGTACATCCGCCGGTCCGGCGCCGCCGCCACCGGCCCGGGTTCCGTCCGCTCCCCGGCGAGCCGGGCCAGCGCCAGGCACCCGGAGTTCTCCGTGACGTCCACGACGTCGAACGTCCGCCCGGTGGGCAGCAGTACGGCAGCCCGCGGATGCTCCGCCCACATGCGGCGCAGAGTGGTGGCGCTGGCCGTAGCGGCTGCCTTCCAGTCGCGCCGTGCGGGGTGCGCGCCCGGCGCGTGGCACGCCGGATCGCCGCAGGAGCACCGTTGTGCGCCGGCTTCGTCGCCGGTCTCCATCCATGTGCCCGGTACGACGTCCCAGTGCCGGAGCTCGGCGTACTGCAGCGCCGCGGACAGCAGTTCTCCGCTCTGCTCGCGTGGGCTCTCCCGTCGGGGTACGTGGCTCGCCTCTGCTCCCGGGATCTCGTTCACGAACGGCTCAACTCCAGCCGTGAGCAGGGGTTACGGGCCCGGTGGGGGTTCGGCCGCAGCAACGTTGCGGCAGCGGGGCGCACGGATGCGCGGGTGGGGAGCATGGCGTTTTCCGCTTATTTCGCGGGAAATGATCGTCCTGGCGGTTCCGTCAGGAACCGGCCGAGCACGGCCCCCTGAGGGAGGACTACCCATGGCCGCCAGGCCAATCGAGGCACGCACGCCGAACGTACGACTTCAGGTGGTGATCGAAGAGGCCGGCTGCTCCAACGCGGGGCTGGCCCGCCGCGTCAACATGTGCGGCCGCGAGCACGGCCTCGACCTGCGCTACGACAAGACCTCCGTGGCCCGCTGGCTGCGCGGTCAGCGACCCCGCGGCCAGGCGCCCGCGATGATCGCCGAGGCGCTGGGCCGCAAGCTGGGCCGCGCGGTCACCCTGGACGAGGTCGGCATGGCCGACTCCCGGCACTCCGGCACCGCGCTGGGCCTCGTCTACGCGCCGACCGTCACCGCCGCCGTGGAGCAGGTCTGCGAGCTGTGGCGCGCGGACGTGGGCCGGCGCGAGGTGCTGACCCGCGCCACCCCCGTGGCCTCCGCGCTCGTCGAGCCCAGCCGCGACTGGCTGATCAGTGCCCCGGGCCCGCCGCTCGCCCGTACCTCGGGGCGGCCCGTCACCCGTACCGACGTGACCGCCGTCCGGGAGACCACCGCCACCCTCGCCGCCCTCGACCGCCGCTACGGCAGCGGTCACTACCGGCCGGTGACCGTGCACTACCTCAACTCCGTCGTCTCCGGCCTGCTCGCCGGCCGGTACGACGACGGCGTCGGCCGCGAACTCCTCGCCGCCGTCGCCCGGATGACCGAGCTGGCCGGCGGCATGGCCGCCGACACCGGTCTCCCGGGCGTCGCCCAGCGCTATTACGTCCAGGCCCTGCGCCTCGCCGACGCGGCCGGCGACCGCGCCTTCGGCGGCTACATCCTGGCCGCGGGCATGAGCCGGCTGGCCGCCGCGCTCGGCAACCACCGCGAGGTCGTCCAACTGGCCCGTACCGCCCGGGAGGGCACCCGCGACCGGGTGCCGCCGCGCGCCGAGGCGCTGTTCAGCGCCGCGGAGGCACGCGGTGCGGCGGGGCTCGGCGACGAGGCGGCGTTCCGGGAGGCGGCGGGGCGGGCCCGGGCGGCCCTGGAGCAGGCGGAGTCGGGCGGAACGCGCGGCGGGAGCCCGGCGGGCGCGGCGGGTGCGGCGGTAGCGGCACCGGGACCCGCGGGCGGTGTACGGGATTCCGGCCGCGACCCGGCGCGCGGACGCGAACCCGCGTGGCTGGCACGCTTCGGCCGGCCCGCGCTCGCCTACGAGCTGGCCTGCGCCCTGCTCGAACTGGGCCGCTACGAGGCCGCGCAGCGGCGCGCGGAGGAGGCGCTCGCCGGGCTGCCGGAGTCGTCGGCGCGGCTGCGCTGCCTGGCGCTCGTGGCGCTGGGGCGGGCGCAGAGCGGCCGGCGCGAGCCGGTGCAGGCGTCCCGTACGGGGGTGCGGGCGCTGCGGCTGCTCGACGGGCTCGCCTCGGGCCGGGCGGCGGCCGAACTCGCGCGGCTGGTGCGGAGCCTGGAGCCGTACGAGACGGAGCCGGCGGTGCGGGAGTTCGCCGCCCGGTGCCATGGGCTGGGCTCTTGGCTCACCCCGGCACCGAGCAGGTAGTGTCCGGACGGTCAGAGCCCGTACCCATGAGGAGTCCCGTTGACCCACAACGGACACGGCAGCGAACCCCGGCGCGAGGAGCGCGCGGGAGCGGTGCCCCCCGCGTCGGACGGCGCCGGGCCGCCCCCGGGCGGCGAACCGTGGTGGGCCCAGGACCCGTCCCCGGCCGCGGCAGCCGCGGAGACCGAGGACGAGTCGACGCAGCAGATACGTCACCTCGGCCGCCGCCCGGAGCGCCCGCAGCCGCCGGGGGCGGTGCCGGCCGATCCGCAGCAGCCCTGGCCGCTCCAGGCCACACCGGGTGCGCCGGGAGCCCCCGGCGCCTTCGGCGGTCCGGAGGCCGCCGCCGGTGCCGCCGCCCGGCCGCCGTACGGCGGCCCCCCGCAGCAGCCGCCCGCCGGCCCGCCGCCGGGCGCGGCGGACGACGGGGCCGCGACCCAGCTCATCCCCCCGGTCGCCGCCGCACCGCAGCAGAGACCCGGGGACGACTCCGACGCCACCCAGCTCATCCCCCCGCTCGCCGGCCCGCACCCCGGCGCACCGCCCGCGCAGCCCCCGGCCCAGCCGCCGTTCGCCCCGCCGCCCTTCGACGAGGAGGCCCCGCGCCCGGCCCGGCACGCGGCGCCGGTGCACACACAGTTCGAGGGCCTCTTCCGCGACACCCCCGGCGGGCCCGGCGCCCCCGGCGACGCCCCCGCGGGCGACCCCGGCGCCACGCAGCGGCTCCCCCCGGTCCGCCCCGCCGCCCCCGCGGGCGGCCCGCCGCCCTCCTACGGCGGCCCCCAGCAGCCCGCCGCCCACAGCCCTCACGCCGCCGGCCCGCCCCCGGGCCCGTACGGCAACGGCCCCGGCGGGCCGGGCGGCGGCTACTACGACGATGACGACGACCGCCGCGGCGGCATCCCCCGCTGGGCCGCCATCGCCATCGGCACCGCCGCCTGCGCCGCCGTCGGCATCACCGCCGGCTGGCTTCTCAGCAGCGGCGACGGCGGCGGCGACACGGCCAGCGGCGCCACCCCGAGCGCCAGCGCCGACCAGGACCCGGGCGGCGAGGACGGCGACAAGGGCGGCGGCGACAAGCCGGTCGAGGACGACCCCGCCGAAGAGCAGGCGAAGGAGCTGGACGCGCTGCTCGCGGAGAGCAACGACAGCCGCGACGCGGTCATCCGCTCGGTCGAGAACATCCGTCAGTGCAAGGCGCTCGGCAAGGCCGCCAGGGACCTGCGCGGCGCGGCGGGCCAGCGCCGCGACCTCGTCGCCCGGCTTGAGGACCTGAGCGTCGACGAACTCCCGTCGCACCAGGACCTGACCCGCTCGCTGACCGATGCCTGGAACGCCAGCGCCTCCGCCGACGACCACTACGCCCGCTGGGCCGACGCTGCCAAGCGCGGCAAGGGCTGCGGCGGCGGCGGGAACCACATGTCGGCGGGCAACCGTGCCAGCGGCGACGCCACCGCCGCCAAGGAGGAGGCCGCGGGACTCTGGAACCCGATCGCCGAGGAGTACGGCCTCACACAGCGCCAGGCGACGGAACTGTGAGCCACGCGGACGGCGCCGGAGGGGACGCGGGCGGTCGCGTCGGTGAAAGGGCTTCCCGCCGCGCCCGCCGTTCCTCCACCATGGTGCCCATGCCCATCAACGACATGCCGTGGTGGCGCTGGCGCGCCAATGTGCGCTCCGCGCTGCACATGCTCTCCGACCCCGACTTCCAGCGGGAGTACTGGGCGGCGGGGACAGCGGGGTACGGGGACGTCACCGACGCCGTCTACCGCCTCGTCGAGGACACCTGGCTGGACAACTGGTCGGCGGAGAAGTACGTCGGGACGATCTTCCGCGACTCCCGCGAGGCCGCGCTCGTCGACGTGGCCGTGCTGCGGGTGCTGCGCATCATGCACCAGGTCGGCGCGGACGCGCCGGTCTCCGCGTACATGGAGAACCACGCCTGGCCCGAGGCCGTGCGTGCGGCGCGTGAGGCGCACGTACGGCTCGCGGAGAACGACGGCGAGGACCCGGACGCCCCGCCGCGCTCCCTCGAAGTGCTGGCGATCATGACGGGCGCCGCCTGACGGGTGTGGGATCGTAGCCCCATGAGCGAGTACGTACTGACGCTGTCCTGTCCGGACAAAAAGGGCATCGTGCACGCAGTCTCCAGTTACCTCTTCATGACGGACTGCAACATCGAGGACAGCCAGCAGTACGGCGACCCCACCACCGGCCTGTTCTTCATGCGGGTGCACTTCTCCGCCGAGGCGCAGGCGAACGTCGACAAGCTGAGGGCCAGCTTCGCGGCGGTGGCGGAGTCCTGGGGGATGGACTGGCAGATCCACGAGCAGGGCAGGCGGATGCGGGTGCTGCTCATGGTCAGCAAATTCGGGCACTGCCTGAACGACCTGCTGTTCCGTGCCCGCACCGGTGCGCTGCCGGTGGAGATCGCGGCCGTGGTCTCCAACCACACCGACTTCGGGGAACTGGCCCGCTCCTACGGCGTCCCGTTCCACCACCTGCCGGTGACCAGGGACACCAAGGCGGACGCGGAGCAGCGGCTGCTGGAGCTGGTCCGGGCCGAGGACGTCGAGCTGGTGGTCCTCGCGCGCTACATGCAGGTGCTCTCCGACGACCTGTGCAAGCAACTGGAGGGGCGGATCATCAACATCCACCACTCCTTCCTGCCGAGCTTCAAGGGAGCCAAGCCCTACCACCAGGCGCACGCGCGCGGGGTCAAGCTGATCGGCGCCACCGCGCACTACGTGACGGCGGATCTCGACGAGGGCCCGATCATCGAGCAGGAGGTCGAGCGGGTCGGGCACGAGGTGACGCCGGAGCAGTTGGTGGCGGTCGGCCGGGATGTGGAGTGCCAGGCGCTGGCCCGGGCGGTGAAGTGGCACAGCGAGCACAGGGTGCTGCTGAACGGCTCGCGCACGGTGGTCTTCGCGTAGCGGCAGCCGCTGCGGGCCCGGGCCCGGCCCCGCGCGGGCCGCCTCTACAACCGCGACAGCGACACCGTCGCGTACAGGAACTCGTCCACCGCCTCGCGTTCGCCGTCCCGCCCCGCCGCGGCCTCCTCCGGCGACACGTGGCCCGCCGCCAGCCGGCAGAACTCCAGGCCCTCCAGCGCCACATGCGCCACCGTCCGCTCCGGGGCCGCGGCCGCCGCGGGCGAGTCCAGCGGCAGATACCAGTTCCCGCCGCCCTTGCCCTCCACCTCCAGATGCAGCGTCCGCCCCGGCGTACCCGCCTCGACCAGCGTGCGCGGCGGCGCCGCGCGCCCCGAGCGGCGCCGGTCGGCCAGCGTCTGCGGCAGCAGCCGCGCCGCCAGATCGATCATGAGATGCATGTGCTCGGGCGTCGGCGGCACGTACGGGTAGTCCACGGCTTCCGCGATGTCCCAGGCGTGTATCCAGCATTCGAAGGCCCGGTCCAGGAAGGCGTCGCGCAGCGGCAGCCTCGCCCCGCCGCCGTACGGCACCCACACGTCGGCGACGCTGCCGCCGGCGAACCCCGCGGTCCTTATCAGCGCGTACGTCTGGTCCCGCCACTCCCCGCGCATGGTGCCCGCGTGTTTGCGCCGGAACTTCTGTGCGAGCGACTGCTGTTCGGCGTGCGAGGATCCGGCCTCCCGCCACAGCGTCTCGGTGCGCTCGGCGGGGGAGGCGACCGTGCGCGCGTGGGTCTCACCGAGGCGCGCGTCGGCGGCGAGCGGGTCGGGGAGGCCGAGCGCGAGGGCCAGTAGCCCGTCGACGGCCAGCAGGTGGCCGATGACGCCGGCCACCGACGTCTCGCGCACCGCCGGCCGGTCGTCGTCGTACCACGCGAGCTGCACCGGAGCGCCCCAGTCGTCCTCGCCCATGTCGTCCAGCAGCGCGTCGAGCCGGGCCGCTTCGGCGTCGTACGGCGCGGACCAGACCGGCATCGGGATCCCCGGCATCCGCCGGGTGAGGCACAGCTCCAGCACCCGGCTGCGCAGGGCCGGGTCCATGTCGAGATGGTCGTGCGGGTGCAGGAGGCGTACGGCATCGCGCAGCCGGAGCGCTTCGTCCGCGCAGGGCGCGCAGTCGGTCAGATGCGCTTCGACGGCGGCGGTCTCCTCGGGAGCGCAGGCCGCCAGCGCCCACGCGCCGAGCAGGGACGTCAGCCGGCCGTGGTCGTAGGGGTCCGTGATCACGAGGATCGCCCGGCCTCGGTATGCGCGGTGGCGAGCATCTGCAGTCCCAGGCGCAGCCGGCGGCGGGCCTCGTCTGCGGAGACGCCGAGTTCGGCGGCGGTCTGCCGGTAGTCGCGGCGCTGGAAGTACGCCAGTTCCAGCGCGGCGCGCAGCGGTTCCGGCATGGAGGTGACGATGTAGTCGGCGCGGGCGGCGGCGGAGACGGCGCGGATGCGCTCCTCGCTGTCCGCGATCTCGCCGGCCGCGCCCGCCTGGATCATGGCCCAGCGCAGCCGCCGTACGGCGTGCTTGTGCGCGAGGCCGGCCAGGAAGGAGCGCAGTTGACCGCGCTTGGGGTCGTACGCGTCCGGGTGCTGCCAGACGTACGAGAACACCTCGGCGAGCACACCGTTCGCCTCCTCCTCGTTCTCCAGCACGCGCAGCGCGAGGCCGTAGACGAGGGGCGCGAAGCGGTCGTACAGCTCGCTGAGCGCCGCGGCCTCGCCGCGCGCGATCCGCTGCTGCATCTTGCGGTTCCAGCGGGGCGGGACGGCGCCCTGGCCGGTGCCGTGCGGTCCGGTGCCGTGCGCCATGCGCCCCCTCTCCGTCGCCCGTCCCGTGGTGAGCGGTGTCAACGAATGTAGCGCCGGTGAGCACGGGCGTACGCCCTCGGAGCGTTATCCGCACCGCATGACGTGCAGCGGAAGGCAACGAATTGCCAACGGTTATCCAGTGCTGACCGGAATGCGGGGGACGTGTGGGGCGATTGCGCATAGGGTCGGTGTTTCATCTTGTGTGCCGTGGGCACACGGGGTGACACGTGCAAACACGGCAGATGCGAATGGCAGAAACGGACGGGCGAGCGGGCGCGACAGGCTGACGGGCGACGGAAGGACAGCGACCGGGTGACTTTGCTGCAGGTGACCACCGACAACCGAGGCGACTGGTACGTCCTGTGGGTCTGCGGCGAGCTGGACCTGGTCACCTCGCCGCGCGTGCGGCAGCACGTGCACGACGCCGTCGCCGAGGGCCGCCGCCGCCTCGTCCTCGATCTCTCCGCGGTTCGCTTCTGCGACTCCAGCGGCGTCGGCGTGCTCATCGCCGCGCGCCGGCTCCTGAGCTCCTGCGGCGGCGAGTTCCGCCTGATCCTGCCGGCCGACGGCGGAGTGGGCGCGGCGGGCGCGGCCGGAGGCGTCTCGGGGAGCACGGTCTCCGGCGGGGCGCACGTGAACCGGGTGCTCGCGGCGCTGGGAGTGCGGCGGCTGTTCGCCGTCTACGCGGACGTGGACGACGCGACGAGCGGCACGGCGGAGCCGCTGTCGGCGTAGGCGCCGGGTGAGTTGGGCCCTACTCGGCCTCCTCCGCGGGCTCGTCGCGCGCCTGCAGCCCCGCCACCCACAGCGGCATCAGCCACACCGCCGCCAGCGCGTACACCAGCACCCACGCCGCCGGCACCCCCGGCAGCCCGCCCGCGCCCGCCGTCTCACCGAGCACGAACACCCCCGCGGCCACGGCCAGCAGCCCTGTCGCCGCCCGGTGCGCCACGGCCCGCGCGCGGTCGCGGTCGGCGAGCTGCCGCTCGTCCAGCATCCGCGTACGCAGCTCCAGCAGGCCGCGCGTGCCGCCGTTCAGGATGCCGGTGGCGATCACCCACAGCATCAGCAGGACGGCCAACGGCGCGGTGAGCCAGGCGCCGTCGACGGCATACAGCAAGGCGGTGCACGTCAGCGTCGCGCCCGTGAGCGCCACATGCGCGCCGACGACGGCGCGGCGCCGCCCGGCGGTGGCGAACACCGTACGCGCGGCGGGGTCGTTCATGAGGCGGAACATCGCACGGTCGTGCTTCGTGGCCGGCTTCGCCCTGCCGGAGGAGGGACCGGTGGTGGGCTGCGTCATCGTGCTCCCCTGCCTGTGCTGTCTTTCGCGTCGTCGTTCCCGTTGCCGTTCCCGTCCGTTCTGTCCGCCCCGTACAGCTCGTCGCTGAGCGGGCGGAACGGCCGGAGGGCGAACAGCACTTCCACCGGCAGTGCGAAGTACTCCGCTATGCGCAGGGCGAGGTCGAGGCTCGGGTTGTACTGCCCGCGCTCGATGTGCCCGATCGTCTGGTAGTGCGCGCCGACGGCCTCGGCCAACTGCTTCCGCGACACGCTCCGCTCCGCGCGGATCACTGCCAGCCTGTTGTGGACCCGCTCGCTCATGTATAAGAAGTTATACATCTGTCCCCGTCCGTGCAAGAGGGAGGGGATCGCTCTTTGACTACGGAGAGTGTTGAAACTGGGGAGAGCCCCAACACGCATGGGGGAACTCTTCCGTTACGCAACGAAGTCGGCCCCGACTCCACTACCCTTCATCGGGTGCGAGTTGTCATGCGGCGACACGGACCCGCGGCCCGCGAAAGGGTGGCCGCGGCGGTGTGGACGTGCCGGACTCGTACAAGGTCACAGCAGCACGAGGGGTCGACGTCGGACCGGCGTTCGACCGTCGGGCGCGAGCGTCGCACAGTATGCCGCACGCGTACTCTTTCGCGCTGGGATATGCCCGAAGCGCTTGTTGCCGTGACGCTACGTCAATCATCCTGGACGGCAGAGAGATCACGCAGCGTGATCCCGAGGATGGTGTGAGCGGTGCAGACCCTGCAGGTACAGCTCAAGGTGTGGCCCGACCCGGTCGAGGTCGGCCGGGCCAGGCGGTGGACGCGGGCGCGGCTGGCGTGGACCGGGGTGGCGGTCGACGAGCCGTACGCCGAGTCGCTGGTGATGCTCGTCTCGGAACTGGTCACCAACGCCGTCGTGCACACCGACCGCCCGGCCGAGCTTCGCCTCGCCCTCCCGGCGTCGACCGCGGACTGCGGTCCGTACCGGGTGGAGGTCGTCGACACCTGTGCGGCCCCGCCGCGGCAGCGGCGCGCGCAGGAGTACGAGACGCACGGCCGCGGGCTGGAACTGGTCGACGCCATCGCCGACCGCTGGGGCTGGCAGGCGGAAGGATTCGGCAAGGTCATCTGGTGCGAGATCGACCGCGCCTGCCCCCTCGTTCCGCTGCGGGGGGAGCGCGCGGACGGCGCGGACGGCGCGCTCCTCGCGGGCGCACACGAACACGCACGCGCCGGCACGAACAGCACGTGACACCTCCGGTATGGAACAGGTGTTGACGATCCGTACGGGCCTGATCAACCTTGTGGGCAGCGATTCGTTGTGAGGGGACGCCGAGGGCTGCCGGCCGGTCGGGACGCCCTTGGCGAAAGCGGGTCGCGCATCCGGCGTCAGTCCCCATCCGCCGGTGCCGGGTGGCGGTTCGCCGTGCAGGGCTCGGGGTTGCACGGGCGCACCGCCACTCGACCCTCTCCCGCCGCGACAGGCACGGCCCCCGCGGGCTCATGGCGCGATTCTTGCGAAGGATGGCGATACGGCTCTCGTCCCGCGGGCCTCCGCGGCACGAGGCTCGACGCATGAACGTTCTCTGGCTCTTCGCCCACCCCGAACACCGCTCCCTCAACGCCGCACTCCGCGACGACGGCATCCGCGCGCTGCGCGCCGCGGGGCACGAGGTCCGGGAGAGCGATCTGTACGCCATGGGCTTCAAGGCCGTACTCGACCCGGACGACTACGCCGCCTCTGCCGCCGGCGCCGGGCGCTTCCTCGTCGGCGACGCCCAGGAGGACGCCTGGCGGGCCGGGGCGGTGCGTCCCGACATCGCGGCCGAGCACGGGAAACTGGCGTGGGCGGACGCGCTGATCGTGCACTTCCCGCTGTGGTGGTTCGGGCCCCCGGCGATCCTCAAGGGCTGGTTCGACCGCGTGCTCGTGCAGGGGCTCGCGTCCAAGGTGAAGGACGCGGCGGGCAGGACCCGGCGGTACGGGGACGGGGGCCTGGCCGGGAAGCGCGCGATGGTGGTCACGTCGGTCGGTGCCCGCGAGGCGAGCTTCGGCCCGCGGGGCATCCACGGGCACATCGACGAGGTGCTGTGGCCGCTGCACCACGGCACGTTCTTCTACACGGGCATGGCACCGCTGCCGCCGTTCGTCGTCCACGGTGCGGACCGCCTGGCGCGGGAGGACTACCCGCCGGTCGCCGCGGCGCTGCGCGAGCGGCTGCACGGGCTGTGGACGACCGCCCCGCTGCCGTACCGGACGGAAAGGGGCGGGGACTACGACGAAAGGCTGGTGCTGCGGCCGGAACTGGCGGCGGGCGAACGGGGCCTGGGCGTCCACAGCACACAGGCGGACACCTCGCGCGCGACCACCCCCACCTCCCCGCACACCCACCCAAGGGTAGGTCGCCCCGCCGACAATCCAGCAGACAAGCCGGCCGGCACACCAGTCGGCAGGCCGGCCGGCTGATCCGCGGCACCACCGCGGACGTCCGGCGCCGACGCCGACCGACCCGCCTCAAGCGACTGCCCCGGCGCAAGCGGCCGCCCCGCCTCAAGCGGCGGCGCCGGCCCCCTCCGCGCGGAAGGTGCGCCGGTACGCACTGGGTGACACCCCCAGCGCCGCCTGCATGTGCTGCCGCAGCGACGCCGCCGTCCCGAATCCCGCGTCCGCCGCGATACGGTCCACCGCCAGGTCCGTGTCCTCAAGCAAGTGCCGTGCCCGCTCCAGCCGCTGCACCGTCAGCCACTGCCCCGGGCTCATTCCCACCTCGTCGCGGAACCGCCGCGTGAACGTCCGCACCGACATCGACTCGCACGCCGCCAAGTCCCGCAGCGCCAGCGGCTCGTGCAGCCGCGCCAGCGCCCACGCCCGCGCCTTCGCCGTCGTCGACACCGCCGGCTCCGGTACCGGCCGGCGGACGAACTGCGCCTGCCCGCCGTCCCGGTGCGGCGGTACGACGGTGCGCCGCGCCACGTCGTTGGCCACGGCGGAGCCGTGGTCGAGCCGGATCATGTGCAGGCACAGGTCGACCCCGGAGGCCACCCCCGCGGACGTCAGCACGTCGCCGTCGTCCACGTACAGCACGTCGGGGTCGAAGCGCACCTTCGGGAACAGCGTCCGGAACCGGTCTCCCGACGCCCAGTGCGTCGTCGCCGGCCGTCCGTCGAGGAGCCCGGCGGAGGCGAGCACGAACGCCCCGGTGCAGATCGACGCCATCCGTGTCTCCGGCCGCAGGTACGCCAGCGCGCCCGCCACCTCCTCCGGCAGCCGCCCGTGCGTGTACGCCTCGTCCGTCTCGTGCGACGCGGGCACGATCACCGTACGGGCCTCCGCCAGCGCCTCCGGCCCGTACCGCACGTTGATGCTCACGTCCGCGTCCGTACGCACCTCACCCGGCGCGACCGTACAGGTCACCACCTCGTACAACGGGTCCCCCGACGCACTGCGGGACTTGCCGAAGAGGCGGTGGACGATACCCAGCTCGATGGGCAGCATCCCGTGCCGCACGAAGACCGCGACAGGATGCCGCTCCGGGTGCCGGAACACGGGCACCGGGGCCTTCAGCCGTGACGGGGTGGGGCGCTGGACCAGGGTCATGGCCCAATCCTTGCACACCTTGACCCTCGGGCCACTCGTACGACCGTGCCCCTCGCGCCCATCCTCGACTGGTGACGCAGCCACCCGCACCCTCCGCCCGCACCGGAACCGAGACCGAAACCGAGCGCGAGACCGAAACCGAGCGCGAGACCGAAACCGAGACCGAGACCGAAACCGAGACCGGCAGCCCTGGCCTCCCCGCTTCCGTCCCCGCGCCCGCTCCGGCCAAGCGCTCCGCCGGGCGGGGCGTGCACCGCGCCTGGTTCGTCGCGGCGGTGACCTTCGTGACCGTCGTGGCCGCCGCCTCCTTCGTCGCGCTCCCCGGGCTGCTGATCGGCCCCCTCCACGACGAGTTCGGCTGGTCCCGGGGCACGATCGGCCTCGCGGCCTCGGTCAATCTGACGTTGTACGGCGTCACCGCCCCCTTCGCCGCCGCGCTCATGGACCGCTTCGGCATACGCCGCGTGGTGGCCGCCGCGCTCCTGGTGATCGCCACGGGCGCCCTGCTCAGCCACTGGATGACGGCGAGCTGGCAACTGATCCTCTACTGGGGCCTGCTCATCGGTCTCGGTACCGGCTCCATGGCCCTCGCCTTCTCCGCCACGGTCACCAACCGCTGGTTCGTCAGGCACAAGGGCCTGGTCACCGGCCTCCTCACCGCCGCCACCGCCTCCGGCCAACTGGTCTTCCTCCCCCTGCTGTCCTGGATCGTGGAGAGCCACGGCTGGCGGCCGGCCACGGTGACGGTCGCGCTGGTCTCCGCGGCTGCCGTCCCCTTCGTCTGGCTGCTCCTGCGCGACCACCCCGCCGACGTCGGTCTCGCCCCCTACGGCTCCGAGGAGTTCGTCCCCAAGCCGCCGCCCCAGCACGGCGCCGCGGGACGCGCTCTGCGCGTCCTGCGCGACGCCTCGCGCAGCGGTACGTTCTGGCTGCTCTGCGGCGCGTTCGCCATCTGCGGGGCGTCCACCAACGGCATCATCCGCACCCACTTCGTGCCGTCCGCCCACGACCACGGCATGGCCATGACCGCAGCGGCCTCGCTCCTCGCGGTCGTCGGCATCTTCGACATCATCGGCACGATCGCCAGCGGCTGGCTCACCGACCGCCACGACGCCCGCCGGCTGCTCGCGGTCTACTACGGGCTCCGCGGCCTGAGCCTGATGTTCCTGCCGCTGCTGCTCGGCCCGTCGATCCACCCGCCGATGATCTTCTTCATCGTCTTCTACGGCCTCGACTGGGTCGCCACCGTCCCGCCCACCCTCGCCCTCTGCCGGGAGCACTTCGGGGAGGACAGCGCGATCGTCTTCGGCTGGGTCCTCGCCTCCCACCAGATCGGCGCGGCCCTGGTCGCCTGGCTGGGCGGTGTGGCACGCGACGTGACGGGCTCGTACGACATGGTGTGGCTGGCGTCGGGCGGGCTGTGCGCGCTGGCGGCGATGATGTCGCTGGTGGTCAGGCAGGGCCGGCAGGACGAGCAGGTACGGGCGGCGTAGGCCCGCCGCCCCCCCCGGCCGGCCGCTCCTCCGGTGGCGGGAGGGGAGAGGCGGACGTAGCGTCGGACGGGGGACTACGGCATCGGAGGAGTACGAAGATGCTGGAGAACACCGCCCACAAGAAGCGCTACCTCGCCGGATCCGTCCTCGTGCTGATCGGCGCTGTGGCCGTCGTCTGGAGCGCCTGGCTCCCCTGGTACAACGGCCGCGACGGGCGGCACTACGGGCTGGGCGACGTCTTCGACGGCATCTCGAACACCCGTGCCCAGCTCTTCGGGTCGCTCTTCCTGCCCATGGCGGTCGCCGCGCTGATCGCCCTCTACGGGACCTTGACGCGCTGGCGCCTCCTCGTCGTCCTCGCCGGGCTGCTGGTGTTGTTCATCACCGCGGTGTGGATGCTCCGGCAGAGCCAGTTGGTCGGCGGCGTGAAGATCAACACCCAGGGCACCGGGCTGGACGTCGGGACGGCGAACGCCGTGTTCGGCGGCGCGTTCATGCTGATCGGCGTCGGTGTCTGGGGCAAGCAGCGCCGCCGCCCCCTCACCCCGGAGGGGAGGACGACCGACGCCCACCTCCATGTCGTCTCCACCACCGACAAGCCCCGGCGGCCCGGTGAGGGGGAATCCCCGGAGCCCTCCGCCGACCGGCCCGAGGAACCGCCCCGCGCCGCCTAGCCGCCGTCCGGCGGCCCGGCAGCCGTGCGCCCGGGGAGATACTGGCCCGGAACCGCAGACGCACGAGCGAGGAGTACGGCCGGTGACCGGTGACGACCGTGTGGGACCGCCCCGTTCGGGAAGCGAGCGCGAGATGCTGCGGGCCTCTCTCGACTACCACCGCGCCACCCTCGCCATGAAGTGCGCGGGGCTGAGCGACGAGGAGCTGCGGCGGCAGTCGATGCCGCCGTCCACGCTTTCGCTGCTCGGTCTGGTCCGGCATATGGCGGAGGTGGAACGCGCGTGGTTCCGCCGCGTGTTCGACGACCACGACGCGCCCATGGTCTGGTCCGACCGGATCGACTTCCAGGCGGCGTACGACGCGGGCAGCTCGACCAGGGCCGAGGCGTTCGGCGCCTGGGAGGCCGAGGTGGAGAACTCGCGCCGGATCGAGCGGACGGCCGGATCCCTGGAGCGGACCGGGTATCAGCCGCGGTGGGGCGAGGAGGTGTCGCTGCGGATGGTGATGCTGCACGTGCTCCTGGAGTACGGCCGCCACAACGGGCACGCGGACTTCCTGCGGGAGGGCGTCGACGGGACCGTGGGCGCCTGAGCCCGCAGGCGCCGGGGAGCCGGGGCCCGGCCTCCTGCCGGGCCCCGGCCTCCCGGGCTGCGCCTTCGGGGTGGGCCTTCGGGGTTACGCCGCCGGGCCCGCCGGGTGGAAGTGGACGCGTTCCCTGACGACGGGATAGCCGGCCTTGGCGAAGTTCGCGGCCATGGGGAAGTTGCCCTGGTCCGTCGCGGCGCTGATGAACTCCGCGCCGTGCTCGACGAGGACGTGGGTGCATGCGGCGAGGAGGTCGTAGGCGTAGCCGTGGCCACGCTGTTCGGGGACGACGCCGATGAACCCGATGGTCGGGCCGGAGGGGTTGTGGGCGGGGATGTGGATCCCGGCCAGGTCGCCGTCCGGCGTGTACGCGGTCTGCCACCACTCCCGGGGCGAGGGGCACCAGTGGAAGAAGTCGAGCTCTTCCCGGGCGGCCCGGTCGAGGCCGCCTTCCTCGATGGCCCTGAGCGCGTGGGCGTCGAGGGTGACGGAGTGGATGCGGCGCAGGGCGTCGAAGAAGACGGCGTCGTCCGGTTCGGCGCCGAAGCGCAGCCGGCCGCGGCGCTCGGGGAGGCCGCGGTCGGGGGTCCAGCGGTAGAGGAAACGCTCGACGAGGAGGTCGTACCCGGCCGCGCGGGCGGCGGCGAAGCGGGTGTGGGCGGCGGCGCGCAGAGCGGGGTCGTCGCGCCAGCCGCCGGGCAGGTTGATTTCGAGGTCGACCTGCCGGGGTGCCGAGCGCAGGAGCCGGGCCCCGGCCTCCTCCTCGCCTTCGGCCACATCGAACCAGTTGATGGTGAGGGGCTCGTCGTCGTCGGGGCCGCCCCACCACGCCCCGCGGGCGACGACCCGGCCGTCGCGCAGGGCGACGCGCTTCCAGTCCGTACGGAACCGGGTGCGGCGGTGGCTTTCGCGGGCGCCGAGGGGGTCGGGCAGGGCGTCGAAGAGATGGGCGTCGCTCTCGGTGAGCGCGCGGATGACCGGATCGGTCATGGATTCCTCCGGGATACGTGCGGTGCGGCGCGCTCCCGTCAGGACTTACGAACCACGCCGGACTGCGGACGAGGGGAGCGCTGGATCAGGGTGAACGTCACGGCACTCGCCTCCTTCCGCCGGTCTCGGGGCGTGCCGTCACACAGTAAGTGACCGCCGCCGGTCCGTCCACGTCTTTCGGGGGCGGGATATCCGGTGGAGCGGGGCCGGCCCGGGCCCGTACCGTGGGCGCGGCCGAGTCGTCGAGGCAAGGGCGTGCCGTTGTACACCGTGTGAGACCTCCCAAGCGCTGAACGGTCGCGCGTCGTGCGCCGCTTCCCGCGGGCGCCGCCGCGCTGCTTTTTGCTGCGGTTTTCTCACACGGATACCGGTGTACTCCTGTGCTCACAGACTGGTTGGTCATGCCCACCCGCCTGCCGCTCGTCCGCCGCCGCTGCCACGCGTGCGCGTCCGGCCGCTTCCGGGCGAACGGCAGTTTTCGTGTCAACGCCCATCACAAACTCCTCGACGCCTGGCTCCTCGTGCGCTGTACGGGCTGCGGGGAGACCGCCAAGCTCACCGTCCTGGAGCGGGTGAACGTACGCTCCGTACCCCCCGGGCTCCTGGCCCGGCTCCAGCACGACGACATCCACCTGGCCGCCACTCTGCTCCAGGATCCGTCCCTCCTGCGCCGCAACCGCATCGCGCTGGACTGGACCGGCGCCTGGCGCCTCGACACCGGCGGAACGGATCACCTGGACCGCGAGGTCATCGACGTCGCGGTGCGCTTCGCGGCGCGGATCCCGGTGCGGCCGGTGCGGCTGATCGCCGACGGCTGCGGGCTCACGCGCGGCGAGGCGGAGCGCCTGATCGGCGAAGGGAGGCTCATCTCGGCCGTCCGCCTCACCGCCAGGCTCACCGGGGACTTCACCTTCACCCTCAAACGCTGAGCCCTCCCGGCACGGGGTACGGGCCTGCCCGGCGGCTCCGCCGGGCAGGCCCGTACCGGGCTACGCGACCGCGGTGGCCTCCAGCTCCACCAGCAGGGTGGGGAGTGCCAGGCGGGTCACCCCGAGCATCGTCGTCGCCGGGGCGGCCTTCGCCGCGGCCAGACGGGCGGCCAGTTCGCCGTAGTGCCGGAAGAGGAGGTCGACGTCGGTGGTGTAGACGTTGAGGCGGACGAGGTTCTCCAGGGACATGTCCGCCCCGGCGAGGACCGCTTCGAGGTTGTCGAGGCCGAGCGTGAGCTGCGCGGCCATGTCGCCGGTGTGCTGCGGCCGGCCCTCGGGGCTCATGGCGGTCTGGCCGGAGACGAAGAGGGTCCGGGTGTGACCGGCGACCAGTTCGCCCTGGTGGAAGCCCATCTCCGTCGACCAGGTGACCGGGTTTATCGCTGTACGTTCCATGGCCGTCAGCCTCGCAACAAATGACGACAACCTGTGTCGTATATCTTGCTAGATTTTTTGTATGCGCGCCGATCGCCTGGTCTCGCTGGTCCTGCTGCTCCGCCAGCGCGGCCGGCTCTCCGCCGCCACGCTCGCCCGCGAGCTGGAGGTCTCCACCCGCACCGTGCTGCGCGACATCGACGCGCTGTCCGCGGCCGGCGTCCCGGTGCACTCCGAGCGCGGGCGGCACGGCGGGTTCGCGCTGCTGCCCGGGTTCCGTACGGAGCTGACCGGGCTGACCCACGAAGAGGCCCTCGCTCTCCTCATCGCCGGATCGCGCCGCGGCGCGCAGGCGTTCGGCCTCGGCTCGGCGCTCGCGTCGGCGATGCTCAAGGTGGTCGACGCGCTGCCGCCCGGCTACCGCGACACCGCCGCCGGGGTCGCCGAACGGCTCCTCGTCGACCCCGAGACCGACCTCCTCGCCCGCCCGCTCACCGCCGAGGACGTGCCGGACGAGGTGATGGCCGCCCTCCGCGGCGCCGTGTTCGCCGGGCGCAGGCTGCGGATCCGCTACGTACCCGAGGGCCGCGCCGCGGCGTGGCGCACGGTGGACCCGATCGGCCTGGTGACCGTACGGGACAAGGGCTACCTGCTCGCCACCCGGGCCGGCGAGGACCGCACCTACCGCCTCTCGCGCGTCACCGCCGCCGAGGAGCTGCCCGAACCGGCGCGGCGCCCCGCGCACGTCCACCTCGAACGGGCCTGGCAGGAACGGAGCGCCCGGTTCCGCAGCGGTGGCGAGCAGGTCGCCGTGACGGTACGCCTCACCCCGCGACGCCGCGAGGAACTGGTGGGCACCGCGCTCGCCGTGCTGGCCGAGGAGGTGGAGTCCGACGGGCGGCTGCGGCTGGAGGTGGCGTTCCAGGACGCGCGGCACGCCGAGTGGGCCGTGTGGCAACTCGCGACGGACGCCGAGGCGTTGGCGCCCGGGTGGCTGCGTACGGCCCTGCGCGACCGCGGCGCCGCCCTCGCCGCCCGGTACGCCGGCGGCGCGGCTACGGCGGCGGGGTCAGACTGATCCCGAACTCCTCGTCCGCGGCGCCGGAGCAGCGGCGCAGGACGATCTCGGCGCCGGGGGCGGTGTCCTCGTCCCGCAGCGCCAGGCACTCGCCGGTGCCCGGCCGGAGGCGAAAGCGCGTCGCGCCCTCCCCGCCGGCCGCCTCGACGCGGAAGCGCTGCGCCGGGGCGTCCTCGGCGCACTCGTCGCGGGGTTCGAGCAGGCCGCGGCCGGGGCCTTCGGTCATGACGGTCAGACAGCCGATGCCGTGCTCGGGATGGTGCCACTGGATCTGCACCGCGCCGCCGCCGACCGGTTCGAGGTAGACCCGCGGCCGGACGGCCTGCGCGCAGGGCTGCTGGGCGGCGACCGCCGTGCGGTAGCGCTCCGTGCGGTCCGTTCCCTCCGTGACACAGAGCGCGGGCGTACGGGCCGGATGGATCTGCGCCCAACTGCCCACCGCCTTGAGATCCTCCAGACCCTCGATCTTCAGCCCCGGACCGCCGGTGACCGCGGCACGCGATCCGCCCGGTTCGGATGCTTCCGGCAGCAGTGCCTGTACGCCCAGCGTGACCGCCGCGCCGATCCCGGCCGCCGCCAGCAGCGCCGCCGCCCACCGCCACCGCGGGACGGCCCGGGAAGGCTGCGTGTCGGGTGGATCGTCCTCGCCGGCCGGCGGGGGCACGTCGGGCGGCGGGGCGGCATGCTCCCCGGTCGCGATCCGGCGGCGCGCCTCCAGCCACGCGCCGACGTCCTGCTCGGCCAGGCCGCAGGCACGGGTGAAAGCGTCGACGAAACGCTCCCGGGGCAGCGTCGTGCGGCCGAGGGTGGTGGCTATCGTGCTGGCGGGCAGGGAGTCGGCGTGCGTGAGGGCCTTCGCCTCCAGCTCGCGGTACGTCAGCCCGGACCACGTACGCAACGTCCGCAGCGCCGCCAGGTATTCGGCCCGCGTACGAAGCCGCGCCGGCTGCGGCGCCGGCGACCCCGATCGCGGTAAGCCGTCCTCCTCCTGGCTCATGACCCCAGCATGGCGGCAACCATGGCCGCCCGGCGAGCTGAAACCGGCCTTGTTCTCGCATGTTCGGAACAGGCGAGCAGCGTTCCGAACACACCCGAACACCGCATTGCCTTGTCAGCGCGGCACCGCCGCGGACACCCTCGGTCCAGGCGCCGCAAGCATCCGGCAGCGCAGGCCGGTACTCGGGGAGGGCCGGCCGCCGGGCCACCGGCGGCGTGTACGACACGGGGGCGGGAGGTCCCCGTCCGGGGCCCCGGCGGGGGGCGGGGTCCCGGACGGGGCCCCGTGGTCACGGCGGCGGCCGGGGCGATCTCGCGGGAGGCGGCGCGTTGCGCGGATTCACGTGACGACGGAACCGGCGGTCCGCTCGCCGGTTTCCCCGCCGGCCGACCGCACGGCGGCGACCCACTCGCCGCCCCACTGCGCCAGCGGCACCAGCGCGGTGTTCAGCCGGATACCGGAGTCCGTCAGCGAGTACTCGACGCGGGGCGGCACCTCCTCGTACGAGACCCGCCGGATGATCCCGTCCGCCTCCATCTCGCGCAGGTGCGACGTGAGGACTTTCTCGGTGATGCCCGGCAGCAGCCGGCGCAGCTCGCCGAAGCGGCGGGCGGGGCGATCGTCCAGCGCCCAGAGGATCAGTACCTTCCACTTGCCGCCGATGATCTCCATGGCGGCGTCGATGCCGCAGACGTGGCCGTCCGGTGCACCGGGCCGGTTCAGCGTGGTCATGCTCTGCCCTCTCGCTTCCGCACCCCGCCGAGGTGCACGCTCACCCCAGGGTAACCACCCACTCCGAAGTGCGTACTTGATCGTCCACAGGGCTGTGACCAGCATTGTCGTCATGACACCGCAGAACGGACACACCACCCCCGTGACCCTCCTCGGCCTCGGCTCGATGGGCACCGCGCTGGCCCGGACCTGGCTCGCCGCCGGTCACCCGACGACCGTCTGGAACCGCACCCCCGCCCGCGCCGCGGCACTGGCCGCCGAGGGCGCCCGGACGACGGACACCGCCGCGGCGGCGGTCGCGGCCGGCACCCTGGTCGTCGTCTGCCTGCTGGACGACGCCTCGGTCGGCGAGGTCCTGGCCGGCGCGGACCTCACCGGCAAGGACGTCGTCAACCTCACCACGTCGACCCCCGCCCAGGCCCGCGACCGCGCGGCCTGGGCGAACGAGCGGGGCGCGCGCTACCTGGACGGCGGGATCATGGCCGTTCCGCCGATGATCGGCGTCCCGGAATCCGGCGGCTACGTCCTCTACAGCGGCCCGCGCGAGGTGTTCGACGAGCACCGCGCGACGCTGGCGGTCCCGGCCGGCGCCACCTATGCCGGCGCGGACCCGGGCTTCGCGGCGCTGCAGGACGTGGCGCTGCTGAGCGCCATGTACGGCATGTTCGCCGGCATCACGCACGCCTTCGCCCTGATCCGCGGAGAGGACGTGGACCCGGCGGCGTTCGCCGGGCTGCTGACCGGCTGGCTCACGGCCATGGCCCCCGCCGCGCACGGCATCGCCGCCGAACTCACCGCCGGCGGCGCCGGCGAGCAGGAGGTCTCCGGCCTCGCCATGCAGGTAGCCGGCATCCCCACCTTCCTCGGCACCGCCCACGGGCAGGGCGTCGGCACGGAACTCCTCACCCCCTACTTCGAGCTGATGCGCCGCAGCCTGGCGGAGCGGAACGAGGCGGAGAACCCGAAGGGCATGGTCGACCTCCTGCGGCGCTGAGCCCGGCCGTGCCGCCCCGGGTCAGCGGCGGGCGGTGCCCTTCTCGGCGTCCAGCGCGTAGACGCAGCGGTCCTTGCTGCAGGCGTAGACGACGCCGTTGGCGACGACCGGGGAGCCGGTGATCTCGCCATCCGTGGCGAGTTTCCAGCGGAGCTGCCCGCCGACCGCGTCGACCGCATAGATGCAGTGGTCCGCGGAGCCGAAGTGGACGCGGCCGTCCGCGGTGACCGGGGCGCCGATCAGCTCGCCGCGGGTGGCGAAGCGCCACATCGGGGTGCCGGCGACGGCGTCGAGGGTGTAGAGGGCGGCGCCGCTGCCGACGTGCACGTGGCCGTCGGCGACGAGGACGGGCTCGATGGACTGGCGGGCCTCCGTGGCGATGCGCCAGCGCTCGCGTCCGTCGGCGGCGTCGAGGGCGTAGACCGTGCCGAGGTGGTCGGCGACGAAGACGCCGCCGCCGGTGAGGGCCGCGCCCGGGGCGTACGCGGGCGGGCTGAGGATCACCGCCGGCGCCTCGAACGTCCAGCGCAGCGTGCCGTACGCCGCGTCCAGGGCGAGCACCCGCTTGCCCGCCGCCGCGAAGACCGTCGGGCCCGTGGCCGCACCGGCGGTGGCATCCACCGGGAGCAGCCGCACCGGGACGCCGCCGCAGGCGGCGGCGTCGCCGATGGGATACGACCAGCGTTCGGCGCCGGAGCGGACGTCCAGGGCGCGCAGCCGGCCCTCGCCCCAGACGTAGACGGTGCCGTCGTGGGCCAGCGGCCCGGCCTCCTGCGTCTCGAACTCCGTCTGGGCGCCGTTCAGCTCCCACAGCGGCTCGCCGGTCGCCGCGTGCCGGGCCTGCAGGCCGCCGCCGCGGGTGCCGGTGACGACGGTGCCGGCGGCGACCTGGAGAGAGTACACCCAGCCGCCGGTGCCCTGGCGCCAGCGCTCGCGTCCGTCCGCCGCGTCGAGGGCGTACAGGCTGGGGCCGTCCGAGGCGTGGATCAGGCCCTCGGACAGCGCCATGGACCAGGCGACCTCGCGGGTCTTGAACTGCCGCCTGCCGCTGGTCACGTCCAGGGCGTGGACCTCGAAGGAGGTGACGTAGAGCAGGTTTCCGGAGACGACGGGCTTGCCCCAGACGTCGTTGGACATCCGGAACCGCCACGGCCGCCACCGCGCCGGCTCCTGCGGCGCGGTCCCGGGCGCCGGGGCGGTGGTGGGCGGGGAGGCGGCGTGCTGATGGCCGCCGGAGTGCGCGGCGGGCGCCTGGTGGGTCCCCTGCGTCCCCGCCGAGCCGCGGGGCCGGGCCCAGCCCAGGTCGAGCCCGCCGTCCGCGGCGGCCCGGGCGCGCGCGGCGCGGGCGTCCACCACGCGGGGCCCCGGGCCGATGGGCACGGCGGCACCGGCCAGCTGGACCTCGGCGCCGGGAGCATGCTGCTGTGCCGCGGACACCGCGTTCCCGGGCTGCGCCGGGACGTGCTCCGGCGGTGCCGCGGGCGGGGCTGCCGGAGCACCGGCCGGTGCGGCGTGGGCGGGCCCCGCACCACCGGGGCCGCCGGGGCCGTGGGGAGAGCCGGGCCCGGGCGGCCCGGCGTGCCGCCCCGGGGCGGAGTGCGGCGCGGAGTGCGGTGCCGGCTGCGGTACGGAACGGGGAGCCGACTGCGGCGGCGCCCCCGCCCCCGGCCCGGCGGACGGCGACACGGCCGGCGGCTGCCCCGGCGGGTGCGGGGGGCGCGGCGGCATCGACCGGCGCGCGGCGGAGGACCCCCGCGACCCCCCGCTCCGCCCGGACGACCCGCCGTGCCCGGTCCCGCCCAGCGTGGCCGCGGCCCCCCGGCGCGCCTCGATCATCCGGATCGCCGTCCGCGGCAGCCACGCCGAGGCCGTACCGCTGTCGTCGCCCGCGGCGCCGAACAGGTGCGGCGCCAGGTCGGACTGGAGCGCCTCCGGCGTGGGCCGGTGCTCGGCGGTCATCTGCATGCACGCCTCGATGAGCGGGCGCAGCTCGTCCGGCAGCCCCTCCAGGTCGGGCCCCTCGCGCAGCAGCATGAACACGGTCTCGACGGGGTTCGCACCGTGGAACGGCGCGTGCCCCGTGGCGGCGAAGACGAGGGTGGATCCGAGGGAGAAGACGTCGCTCGCGCCCGTCACGCTGCGCGAGTCGCGCGCCTGCTCCGGCGACATGTACGCGGGTGTGCCGACGGCGACGTTGGTCATGGTCAGCCGCGTGTTGGAGACCCCGGACGCGATCCCGAAGTCGATCACGCGCGGCCCGTCCTCCAGGATCAGCACGTTCGACGGCTTGAGGTCGCGGTGGACGAGCCCGGCGCCGTGGATGGACTGCAGCGCCTCCGCAACCCCGGCGGCCACCCACCGCACGGCCTGCGGCGGCAGCGGGCCGCAGTCGTTGACCATCTCCTCCAGCGACGGCGCCGGCATGTACGCGGTGGCGAGCCAGGGCACCGCGGCCCGCGGGTCGGCGTCGACGACGGGCGCGGTGTAGAAGCCGCTGACGGCCCGCGCGGCCTCGACCTCACGGGTGAAGCGCACGCGGAAGAGCTGGTCCTCGGCCAGCTCCGTGCGGACAGTCTTGATCGCCACGCGGCGGCCGGATGCCGACCGCGCGAGATAGACGAGACCCATCCCGCCGGCGCCCAGCCTGCCGAGCACCTCGAAAGGACCGATCCGCCTCGGGTCGTGCTGCGCAAGCTGCTCGACCACGTAACCATCCACCTCCCCGTGGGGGGCTCCCGGAACCGGGCCCCCCTGCAGCCTCTCACCGCAGGCGTACGGCCGTCAGTCCCGAAAGTACGCCTGCCGATTCTCCACTCCGGAACACGCCGGGGCTCACCCGGGGGGCGGCTCCGGGCACCGCCGCCCCTGGAACCGCCGGGTCCGCACGAACCCCGCGGGCCGCGCCGCCCGCGAGACGCGGGACGGCACCGCATCAGCTCCCGTCGGTGCTGGTGGCGGGGGCGGAGGCGCTCTCCGCGGCGTGCCCGGCACCGGCTTCGCCGTCCTCGCCGCCGGACGCCCCGTCCCTCACCGCGAACACCGCCCCCTGGTTGTCCACCACCACCGCGAACGTCGCCCCCGGGATCTCCCGCCGGTCCACCAGCACCCGCCCGCCCGCGCGCCGTACGGTCCGCATCGCGTCGGAGACGTCGGCCACCCGGAAGTGGACGAGGAAGTGCGGGGGCATCTCCGCCGGCAGCACGTCGCCGACGAGCCCCCGCCCCGCCACCTGCCGGCCGGAGTCCGGCAGCGCCCACGCCGTGAAGTCGCCCGCGTCGAACGGGGGAGCCGTCAGCTCGTAGCCGAAGACGGCCGGGTAGAAGGCGTCGGCCGCGTCGGCGTTCCGTACGTAGACCTCGGCCCAGCAGAAAGCGCCCGGCACGTCGGTCACGCCGAAGCCCGGCCGCGTACCGGCCTGCCAGACGGCGAAGACCGCGCCGTCCGGATCCGCGACCACCGCCGAGCGGCCGGCCTCCGAGCGCGCCACCGGCTCGGTGAGCACGGTGCCGCCGGCCCGCCGGACCTTCTCCACGGTGCCGTCGAGATCCGGGGAGGCCAGGTGGATGCCCCAGGCGGTGGGCATCCGGCCGTCCCGCTTGGCGACGAGCGCGGCGATCGGCCTGCCGTCGAGGAGCGCCCGGGAGTGCCGGGGGAAGCCGCGGCCGGAACCCGTACCCGCGCCGCCCTCGGTGAACGTCCAGCCGAACAGCTCACCGTAGAAGCGCTCACCGGCGCGGAGGTCGGGCAGCGTGGCGTCGGCCCAGCAGGGTGAGCCCTCGGCGAATGCGTCCATGCCGTCGTCGTCCTTCCATGGGACCGTGGTGGGAATGGCGTGATGGGGGACTGGCGGGACGGGGATCGTGCGACGGGTCGCATCGCCAACGTACCCGGAAGGGACATCGGCTCTTGCGAAAATACCCCGAACGTCGGGTCAATTCTGTTCGAGAGCGGCAATTCGCGCATTTCCGACCGTGTGACCTCCCCGTTTGCCCTCGTCAGATCGCGGTTCGATCACGCGTCGGTAAGCTGACGGCATGACAGGTCAAGTTCGGACGGTCGACGGCCGTGTCGCCGGCCGGCGCGGCCAGGCGACCCGCACCAAGTTGCTCGCATGCCTCGGGGAGATGCTCGACTCCTCGCCGTACCGGGACGTGAAGGTGATCGACGTCGCCCGCAGGGCGGGCACGTCACCCGCGACCTTCTACCAGTATTTCCCCGACGTCGAGGGCGCAGTCCTGGAACTGGCGGACCGGACGGCCAAGGAGGGCGCCGACCTGACCGGCCTGGTCGCCGGCCGCTCGTGGGCCGGCAAGTCCGGCGCCCGGGCCGCGGAGGAACTGGTCGACGGGTTCCTCGGGTTCTGGCGGCGGAACGACGCGATCCTGCGGGTCGTCGATCTGGGCGCCGCGGAAGGCGACAAGCGGTTCTACAAGATCCGGATGAAGATCCTCAACTCCGTCACCAAGTCCCTCACCGAGTCGATCAAGGAGCTGCAGGCGAAGGGGAAGGTCGACGAGGCCGTGCAGCCCGCGGCGGTGGCCGGGTCGCTGGTCGTGATGCTCGCGGGCGTGGCGGCACACCAGAAGGCGTTCCAGACGTGGGGGGTGAAGCAGGCGGACCTGAAGCCGTCGCTCGCCCTGCTGGTGCACCTCGGGGTGACCGGGCGGAAGCCGCCGAAGCAGGTATGAGGGCGCAGCCCAGCCGCTGCCGAATCGTTAGTGCAGCGAGCCGGGCAAGCCGCCTCACCGTGCCGTCGCCGCACTACGCTCACCGGCATGTCTCATGACCGTGTCCATGCAAACCGCGGGCGGCCGGCCGGCCCGGACGACCGCCCGGTGCTCGTCGTCGGCGGCGGACCCGCGGGCCTCGCGACCGCGGCGGCGCTGCGCGCGGCCGGGATCCGCGCCGTGGTCCTGGAACGGGGCGCCCGGGTCGGCGACTCCTGGCGCCGGCACTACGACGGGCTGCGGCTGCACACGCCGCGGGGAATGTCGGGGCTGCCGGGCATGCCGCTCCCGCGCCGGTACGGGCGATGGGTGGCGCGGGACCGGTTCGCGGACTACCTGGAGGAGTACGCGGAGGGCCACGAGCTGGAGATCGTGCACAACGTGGAGGTGGCGCGGATCGACCGCGCGGCCGGCGGCACCGGCCCCGGCTGGCGGGTGGCGGCGACCGGCGGCCGGGTCCTCGACACCCGCCGCGTCGTCGTCGCCACAGGCTACTGCCACACTCCGTACGTACCGGACTGGCCGGGGCGCGAGGCGTACCGCGGCGAACTGCTGCACGCCGCGCACTACCGCAACCCCGCCCCGTACGAGGGCAAGGACGTCCTCGTCGTCGGCGGGGGCAACACGGGCGCGGAGGTAGCCGTGGAACTGGCGGAGGGCGGCGCGAAGCGGGTGCGGCTGGCGGTACGGACGCTGCCGCACCTGGTGCGCAGACAGACGGCCGGCTGGTGCGCGGTGACGGGCCGGCGCCTGAGCCGCGTGCTGCCCGCCCGCACGGTGGACCGGCTCGCCGCCCGGGTGAGCCACACCGGCATCCCGGACCTCGGCGCGTACGGCCTCCCCCGCCCGGCGAGCGGCCTCTACACCCGGCTGCGCGAAGGGGCGGTCCCGGTCGTCGACACGGGCCTGGCCGCGGCGGTACGCGACCGCCGGGTGCTCCCGGCCCCGGCGGTTTCCGCCCTGGACGCCGACGGCGTCATCCTGGCGGACGGCGAACGCGCGGAACCCGACGCGGTGATCGCGGCGACGGGCTGGCGACGGGGCCTGGAGGAGATGGTCGGCCACCTCGACGTCCTCGACGACACCGGCCTGCCGCGCACGCGAAGCTGGCGCTCCCCGGAGGGCGCCGCGGGCCTGCACTTCGTGGGCTACACACGACCGGCCAGCGGCAGCCTGCGGGAAATCGGCCTGGAAGCGGTGGAACTGGCGAGAAAGGCGTTCAGGACCCCCGCCTGAGGCGGGACCGGCGCCAGCGGAGCGATGCCACCGCCGCAGTCACCTCCCGCGGCCCGGCGGGTCCTCTGCCCACTCACACCGCCCGTTGGAACAGTGCCGTCCACAAGAACGCCTCCCCCAAGTACGCCGACTGCGCCCCCTCGTCCCTCATCCGCCGCACCTCGACCTCCTCCCACCCCCGCTCCCCGAAGATCCACCGCAACGACTCCGGCGTGTACGCCAGCCCGCCGTGCAGCCCTCCGTCCCCGTAGAGCGCAGCGTCGGACACCTCGGAGCCCATCCCTCCGGCCCCGGCCGCGAAGCAGACGAGACCGAAGTGCCCGCCGGGGGCGAGATGTTCGCGCAGCAGAGCGAGGTAGCTGACGCGGCGGTGCGGGGGCAGGTGGTGGAAGCAGCCGGAGTCGTAGACGAGGTCGTACGGGCCGCCGCGCAGCGGGGCGGGCTCACCGCGTACGAGACCAGGCTCGGCGCGTTCGCGATCGGGCTCGCCGCGCACGAGGTCGAAGGCGTCACCGCAGTGGAACCGCACCTCCACGCCCGCCTCGCGCGCCCGCTCCTCGCCCCACGCGACGGCGGAGGCGGAGAGGTCGACGGCCTCGACGTCGAAGCCGTGCCGCGCGAGGAACACGGCGTTGCGCCCGGGGCCGCAGCCGAGGTCCAGCGCCCGGCCCGGTGCGACGAGGCCGCGGTCGAGGTACGTGGCGAGGTTCTCGTCGGGCTTGCTCGCGAAGAACGGGACCCTCCGCTCCCGGTCCGCGTAGAAGCCGTCCCACCACCCGCCGCCCCGACCGCTCCACCGGTCGGCCCGGGCCTCGAACATCCCGTCCAGCAGCCGCAGGACGTCTTCGACGGACCGTACGTCCCGTTCCACGCGCGCGCTCCTTCCTGCTCCGGGACCCGACGGTACGTGACCCGCGTGCGGAAACGAGGACGGTGCCCGTCCGACGACTTCCCCTGAAGGTCATCGGACGGGCACCGTGTGGGCCGCTCACCTCATCGGTGTAGAAAGCGGCCGACCGCTCGGCCCGGCATTTCCCCCTGTTGCGGGCCTGAGAAGAGAATGGCAGGGGCCGATGAACGTTTGCTTAACGGCCACGTCAAGCTTCCTTTGAGGGCGCGCCCAGGGGCGGCCGGGCCCGTCGGCCGAGCACTGTGCAGGGCGGACGGGGTGTGGCCGCAGGGGCGCGGTGGGAGGGTGGCGAGGTCATCGCCGGCATTGCGCCGGGCCGTCCGGATCCCCTGACGCTGCTGCGGCGGCCCGCATACTTCGCGGCTGCCGTGCCACTGGGAAACGGAGGGCTGGAGGGCTCCCGGGCACCCCGGGACTGATGCCCTGGCCGGCCTCAAGGCCACCGCGCCGTGGCGCGCCTATGCCTGTAACGCCTGCGTCGATCCGGACTCGCGGAGTTGGCGGGCCTCCGACAGACATGCCTGGGCGCGGTCGGGCTGGCCGAGTTCGCCGAGGGCGCGGCCGAGTACGGTCAGCACGCTGCCGCGGTGCCAGTCGCCGCCGATTCCCCGGAAGCGGGACAGGGCCCTTTCCGCGTACGAGGCCGACTCCGCGGGCGCGCGCATGGCGAGGTGGACCTGAGCGATACGGAGGTAGGCCAGTCCTTCCCACAGTTCCCTTCGGTGCTCCCGGTAGATCGCTGCAGCCGTGTCCAGTTGGGTGAGTGCTTCGGGATGCCGGCCCGCGGAGTGCAGCACGATGCCCAGGGAGTACCTGCTGTTCGCCAGGCGGAGCGGAGCGCCGGCCCTCCGGTCGATCTCCACGGTCTGCTCGGCCAGCTCGACAGCTCTGGTCGTCGAGCCCGTGTCGCTGTGGATCCGGGCGAGGTTGAGCAGCGCGCAGGACTCCCCGTCGCGGTTCCCGTCCTTGCGGTAGGCGGCGAGGGCTTGTTCGAGGCTGTCCGTAGCCTCCTCCAGGTGCCCCAGGAGGGATGCCGTGATGCCACGGTCGTTCGCGGCCTCGCCGGCCACCCAGTTGTCGTCGCAGGCAGCGGCGAGTCGGTGGGCGGCGGCGGCGTGTTCGTACGACAGCTCAAACCGGCCCGTGAACTGATGGGCGAACGAAAGGACGACGTGGGCACGTGCCCGGCTGCGGAGGTCGCCCCGCTCCTCGGCCGCCTGGAGTGCCGCCCTGGCCAGGGGCACGAACCGGGTGGAGTAAGGGCCGGACTCCGCGAGATCCTTGGCGGCGAGGAGCAACTCGATGGTGCGCGGCAGCGAATCGCCGCGGGCGAACTGGCGGGCGGCGGCGAGCAGGCACTCCGCTTCGCTGAAGAGCCAGTCCAGTGCCGCGTGGTGGGTGTCGAAGTGCAGGCCGTGGGTGGCTGGGATGCCGAGATGCCTGGGGAGGGTGTCGCCGGGGCGACCGAGTCCGTACACGTGCGCTGCCGTGGCCAGGTAGAAGTCCAGGAGGCGTTGCTCTGCCGCTTCGCGCTCCGCCGGGGGCTCGTCGCGCTCCGCGCAGGTGCGGGCGAAGAGGCGGAGCAGGTCGTGGTAGCGGTAGCGGCCCGGGGCGGCGGACTCCAGCAGGCTGGTGTCCACCAGCGTTTCGAGCAGGTCCTCGGTGTCGTCTTCGGGGCGGTCGAGGAAGGTGGCCGCCGCGTGGAGGGAGATGTCCGGAGCGTCGATGAGGCCGATCAGACGGAAGGCGCGGGCCTGTTCGGGATCGAGCTGGCCGTAGCCGACTTCGAAGGTGGCTTTGACCGCGAGGCCGCCGACGCGGAGTTCGTCCAGGCGGCGGTGTTCGTCGGAGAGCTTGCGGGCAAGGACCGCGACGGTCCACGTGCGGCGCACCGCCAGGCGGGACGCGGCGATGCGTATCGCCAGCGGCAGGAAGCCGCAGGCGGCCACGACGTCCATGGCCGCGTCGCGTTCCGGGGCGACGCGGCGGTCACCGACGATGCGGGTGAAGAGGAGGAGAGCTTCGTCCGGGTCCATCACGTCCAGGTCGACATGGTGGGCGCCGGCCAGGTCTCCCATACGGGCGCGGGAGGTGATCACCGCGGCGCAGCCCTCGGTGCCGGGGAGGAGAGGGCGTACCTGGGCCGCGTCGTGGGCGTTGTCGAGCAGGGCCAGGACACGGCGGCCGGCGATCAAAGACCGGTAGAGAGCCGCGCGTTCCGCCAGCGATTCGGGGATGTCGACGTGCGGGACGCCCAGGGAACGAAGGAACGCGCCGAGGACGGCGGCCGGTTCCGCCGGCGCCGACGGCCCCGAGCCCTGGAGGTCCGCGTAGAGCTGGCCGTCGGGGAACGACTCCCGTACGCCGTGCGCGACGTGCAGCGCCAGGGCGGTCTTGCCGACTCCGCCGATGCCGGAGACCGACGAGACCGCCATCACCATGCCGGACGCCTGTTGCAACTGCTTGGCCAGCTCGTCCACGAACGCGTCCCGGCCCGTGAAGTCCACTAATCCAGCCGGCAATTGAGCAGGCCACAACCGGGCTGGTGTGGTGGCCGCTAGTGCCACAGGCCGCTCACCTCCCTCGGCGGACCTGCTGCTGCAGTTCCGCCGACTCAGGGCCGGGCTCGACGCCCAGCTCATCGATCAAGAGCCGCCGACTGTCCGTTGAGAGCGCCGGCTCCCCGTCTGCTGCCGCCGCGGGACAGTGGGAGCATGCGGGACAGTGGGAGCGTCGGGCGTGCCCCGACACTCCCGGCCTTACCCTGCTGTCATCGCTTCCGGTAGGCCCAGCCCGTCCGACTGACAGCCGTAGAACGCGGCGCTTGGTCACCGGCGTCGAGTTGCACGGCCTGATGTCTACGGATGGCGTGGCCGGGAGAAGGCAAGGTGAGCTCCGAAGCAGGGAAAGGCCCGGCCGCAGCAGTCCCCATCTTGCTGCCACGACCGGGCCGTCTGGCCCCCCCTCGGGCCGTTCTGTTAAAGCCCTATCAGGGCTTCTGCCTGTCGAGCGGCTTGAAGACGTCCTCATCGTCGTCCTTCGCCGGGTCATCCGGCAGTGTCGGCTCGACGGTGTCGGTAGGCTCGATCTTGCGCGGCGGAACGGTCCTGCGCTTGTTCCGCTCCACCTCGGCCTCGGTCGACTTCTTCTCGTCCGGCATCTTGCTCCCCCTGTCTTTTCCTTTGGGCGTTCCGCAGCCGCCCGCCCGGCGACTCCCCCGCGGATCGCCGGACGGGCTTACGTGGCCGCTCTTCCCCTGTCGTGCCGGGGGAGCGGCCCCGCGTGACCCGCCATTCCCCCGACGTGACGAGTCACTGACAAAGAGCATGACGGCTGGTGATAAACGTTCGATGAATGACTTCGTACAGAAGACGCTCAGGCAGTCGTGGCGGGTTCCAGGAGGGCCCGTACCTCCGCCGCCTCCGCGGAGTTCGTCTTCTCGTGAAGGGTTGCGGCCTCGCTCCAGCATGCCTGCGCGCGCCCTATCTGCCCGAGCTCATGAAGGCTTCGGCCGAGGGCTGTGAGCACCTGCGCGCGGTGCCAGTCGCCGCCGATGCCCTGGAGCCGGGTGAGCGACTGTTCGGCGAGTGTGGCGGCCTTGGTGGGCCGCTGGGCGGTCAGATGCGCCTCCGCCATCCGGAACTGGGTCATGCCGTACCAGAGGTGCATCCGGTTCTCGCGGAAGAGCTTCAGCGCCGCCTCGAGTTGAGCGAGTGCGTCGTCCGGCCGGCCGGCCACGGTGAGGATGATGCCGAGGGCGTACATGCAGTTGGCCATCCGGAAGCTCGACCCGAGCTTGTGGTGGAGCGCAAGAGACTCCTGAGCGAGTTCGACGGCGAGTGCGGTCCGGCCGGCGTCGCCGTGCATGCGGGACAGGTTCGCCAACGCGCTGGCCTCACCGAGAAGATTCCCGTCGGCGCGGTACGCGGCGAGGGCGTCCTCCAAGTGGACTGCGGCTTCGTCGGAGCGTCCCTGGAGGTCAGCGATGATGCCTCGATCAGAGGCGGCATGGCCGCAGATGACTGCATCTCCGCTTGCGCGCGCCAGCCGCATGGCCTCCGCGGCGTGCTTGTCCGCCTGCTCGAAGCGGCCTGAGCCAAGGTGCGAGGCGGACAGCACATCGTGCGCCCGGCCCTCGCTGCGATGGTCGCCCAGGCGCTGTGCGGCCTTCAGCAAGTGGCCCGTGACCTGCGAGAACTGGTGCGAGTACGTACCTGACTCGGCCAGGTCGACGGTCACCATCAGGAGGTCGACGGCGCGGGCGAGGGTGCCTTCGCCTCCGAGGTGCCGTGCGGTGGCCAGCAGGCAGTTCGCCTCGCCCAGCCGCCAGTCCTGTGCGCTGTACCGGTCAGCGAAGTGCAGGCCCCGGTTCTCCTGGAGGGCGAGGTGCGAGGTGAGGTTGTCGCCCGGGCGGTCCAGCTCGTACACCCGCGCCGCCGTCGCCAGGTAGAAGTCCAGCAGCCGCGACAGCGCCCTCTCGCGCTCCGCCGGCGGCTCCTCGCGCTCCGCGCAGTCGCGGGCGAACAGCCGGACCAGGTCGTGGAAGCGGTAGCGGCCCGGGGCCGCCGACTCCACCAGGCTGGCGTCGACGAGGGCTTCCAGTAGTTCTTCGGCGTCCTCCGTCGTGCGGTCCACGATCGCCGCCGCCGCCGTGACCGAGATGTCCGGGCCGTCGGCCAAACCCAGGAGGCGGAAGGCGCGGGCCTGTTCGGGTTCGAGCTGGCCGTAGCCCAGTGCGAAGGTGGCCTTCACCGCCAGGTCGCCGACGCGGAGTTCGTCCAGGCGGCGGTGTTCGTCGGAGAGCTTGCGGGCCAGCACCGACACCGTCCACGTGCGGCGGGCCGCCAGGCGGGAGGCCGCGATGCGGATGGCCAGGGGGAGGAAGCCGCAGGCGGCTACGACGTCCATGGCGGCATCGCGTTCCAGGCCGACGCGCTCCGCGCCGACGATGCGGGTGAAGAGCAGGAGGGCTTCGTCCGGGGCCATCACGTCGAGGTCGACGTGGTGGGCGCCGGCCAGGTCCGTCATCCTCGTGCGGGACGTGATCAGGGCCGCGCAGCCCTCCGTGCCGGGGAGGAGAGGGCGAACCTGGGCGGCGTCGCGGGCGTTGTCGAGGAGGGTGAGTATGCGGCGGCCGGCGAGGACGGAGCGGTAGAGGGCCGCGCGTTCGTCGACCGGTTCCGGAATGTCGGCGTCCGGGGTGCCGAGGGCGCGGAGGAACGCGCCGAGGACCGCGGCCGGTTCGGCCGGGGACGGTCCCGAGCCCTGGAGGTCCGCGTAGAGCTGGCCGTCGGGGAAGGACTCCCGCGCGGCGTGCGCGACGTGCACCGCCAGGGTGGTCTTGCCGACTCCGCCGATACCCGACACCGAGGAGACCGCCATCACCGTGTCCGGCGCGTTCGCCAGTTCCTTGCCCAGTTCCTCCACGACGCTGACGCGGCCGGTGAAGTCCGAGACCGTCGCCGGCAACTGTGCGGGGCGTACGACGCGGAAGGGCGCCTCCCCCGTCTGGGGTTCGGCCTTCGGGGCGGCCAGTTCCTCGTCGGCCTGCAGGATGCGCTGCTGCAGCTCGGCCAGCTCGGGGCGGGGGTCGACGCCCAGTTCGTCCTGGAGCAGGCGGCGGGTGTCCGCGTAGACCGCGAGGGCCTCCGCCTGCCGGCCGCTGCGGTAGAGGGCGAGCATCAGCAGTTCGCGGAACCGTTCCCGCAGCGGGTGACCTGCGGTCAGCGCCGTCAGCTCCGAGACGGCCTCCGCGTGCCGGGCGGCGTCGAGGTCCAGCTCGATGCGGTGTTCCAGCAGGGTCAGGCGCAGCTCTTCGAGGCGGTCGCGGTGCCAGTCGGCGTACGGGCCGGGCACACCGCCGAGCGGTTCGCCGGTGAACTGGGCCAGCGCACCCGCGTACAGCTCCCGTGCCTGCGTGGCGTCTCCGGAGGCGGCCGCGGCCTCCGCGGAGCGGACCAGTTCCTCGGCGGTGGCGATGTCGACCTCCGTGCCGTGGGCCCGGATCGCGTAGCCGCCGGCCTCGCTGACCAGCGCGTCCGCACCGAGGGTCCGGCGCAGCCTGGACGCGTACGTCCGCAGTGCGGACACCGCCCGCGGCGGCGGGTCCTCACCCCAGATGCCGTCGACCAGTTCCTGGGCCGTGGCCGTGCGGCCACCGCGCAGCAGCAGCGCCGCGAGCATCGCGCGCTGCTGCGGCGTGCCGACCGGAAGGGGCTCCTCGCCGCGCCATGCACGAACGGGACCGAGCACGGCGAAGCGCAGTGCTTTCGTCTCGTCGTCGTTGGCCATGGCCGCCCCCTCCCCGGTCCCGGTGATTCCAGATAGCCAAGTCTGCCCTGCCGGTGGTGTTTTAGTCAGCAGCGTCAGCGCTCCGGCCGGGCCAATGGCCCAGTAAGTGGACGTTTTTCGGCCTTCGGGAGCACACCCAGCGCAACGGCGCGACGCGTGATCCTTGCCGTGCGCCCCCGTCCACGCACCGCGGGTGATCTGATGCCTCGTCAGGAGCCTGCTGTGGTGAGTCCGTGCCGACCACCGTGGCGAAGACGATCACGATGGACGACCATATAGGCCAAACCTGCGGGGCACGGCAGATCGGCTGGATTCTATATGTCCTCTCCAGGCGCCGCTCGTTCGGGCACGGCCGAAACAGGGGCGTCCGTAACCCGATGGCGTGGTCAAGGGGTTCCCGTGCCCTCGCGAAATGCGGGGCCGGCCGATGGCCTCCGCTTGTGGCGCGCCTGTGCGCTCTTTGCCGGTCACCGCCGAGCCATTGTCGAACGGAATAATCGAACGCGACTCCGACCGGGGGACGCCTCCGGTGTCCTCCGCAGGCGACCGGCAGCGGCGACTCCGTCACCGGAGGGCGCCGCTGCCCCGGGCCGTACGGGAGGCGGGGCGCCCTCTTCCACGCCCCGCCCCCTTCTACGTCCCCGCCCGCCCCGCGTGCCGCTGCCTCAACGCCCCAGCCAGATCGGGTTCGTCATCGCCGCCATCGCCCCCGGCAGCCCGCTGGCCCCGCCGTCCGCCACCGGATGGCGGACCTCCGCGCGGACGAACGCCGCGTACGACGGCGTCGTCCGCCACTCCACCGTCCCCGCGCCGTCCGCCAGCGTCGTCGCGTACAACTGGCCCTCGTCCGTCATGAAGCGCACCTGCGCGTCCGCCGGGCCGCCGGTGACCTTCAGCCGCACCGTCACCCTCCCGTCCGGCGCCGCCCGCAGCCGCTCTCCGATGCCGGCGTGCTCGCCCCGCGGACCCGACGCCGTGAACTCCACGTCCACGTCCGCCGATTCCGCCAGCCAGCTCCGTCCCGCCCGCAGGCCCTCCAGCAGCGCCTGCCGGGACAGGTCCTCCGCCAGCACCACCGTCTGCGGCAGGCCCACGACCTGCCCGTCCCGGTGCGCGTCGCTGTTGCCCACCGCCGGCAGCCAGTCCACCGGGTCGCGGTCACCGCCCTCGCGGCCCGCTGTCAGCGCGTTGTCCCAGGCCGCCACCGCCAGCTCGTCGTCCGCCGTCCAGGGCCCGTTCCACACCTCGACCGCGTCCGCGCCCTCGTAGCCGAACTTCCACTGGCAGCCGACGAACGGGCAGTTGGGGTGCGCCGGGACGACCAGGCCCCCGGCCGCGTGGATCTGCCGTACGTAGTGGGGGTACGCGTCGTCCCGTGCCCGGTAGCGCCAGTCGACGAACACGCCCGGGTCGGTGCCGATCGCCAGGTAGTGCCCGTTGCGTGTCGTCACCTCCTCGCCGCAGAGCACGAGCAGGTCATCGCCCCACAGTCCCTCCCACGCGGCGTGCCCGGAGGAGGTGTTGTGCTCCG
Organism: Streptomyces sp. CNQ329; assembly: GCF_000482585.1. Classification (NCBI taxonomy): domain Bacteria; kingdom Bacillati; phylum Actinomycetota; class Actinomycetes; order Kitasatosporales; family Streptomycetaceae; genus Streptomyces; species Streptomyces sp. CNQ329. Next base: position 94,439 of record NZ_AXVU01000006.1, read on the forward strand.
TCGTCGTGAGGAAGTCGAGCTTCGCCGCCCGCGCCGCCGCCGCGGTCTCCGCGGGCGTGCGGGCGCCGTCGGAGTGGACGGTGTGCAGGTGGCAGTCGCCGCGGTACCAGGCCCGGCCGCGGCCCTTCGCGCGCTCCGGCGGGAACCGCGGCGGGGCGGTCTCGCCGGCGGGGCCGTAGCGCAGGGTGACCGTCACCTCGTAGTCGAGACCCTGCGGGGCGACCGTGTAGGGGCCGAGCACGACGTGCCAGCGCCCGGCCCGTACGGGCCCCGGCAGATACGCCGGTGTCGTCGCCGCCCGGTCCGCGCTGATCGCGAACTCCGTGCGGAAGCCGCCCGACCAGCCGCGGAAGCCCCGGCCGCCGTCGCGGGTGCCGCGCTCGTCGAAGATGCCGATGTCGAGGGCGTTGCCGGTGGTGCCCGCAGGTACCTGGGGGCGGTCGTAGCGGTACGAGACGTGGATCTCGCGCACCCCGCGCGGTACGTCGACGGGCAGGTAGACGAAGTCCGGCGCGCCGGGCTCCAGATGGCCGGTGACGGTCCGGCTGTCCTCGGAGCCGGCGGCGCCGGAGCCGTCCGGGCCGTCCGCCGCATGGGCGAAGCTCACGGGGGCGAGCGTCATCACTCCGGCGGTGGCCGCCGAGAGCTTCAGCAGGTCACGTCTGTCCACGGGTGCGGTCCCTTCGCGTGGGTTCGGCCGTCGCAGAGACGGTGCTACACGGGTCCTATACGCAGGTGACGCGGAAGGGAACAGTGCGGGACGCGCGGTCGTGAGTGACGGGCGGTGCGGCCGGGACCGGCGTCAGTGCCCGCGCCCGCGGCGGCGGTGCACGGCGTTCGCCGCGGCGCCGGTCAGCCGGTTCGCCGGCCCGGCCAGGAAGTAGACCAGCATTACGCCGCCGACGACGAGCAGCGTCGACCTCCAGCCGGTGCCGCCGCCCCCGTCCGTGGTGCCCGAGCCGCCGGACGTCGTGGTTCCGGTGCTCGACGGGAATCCCCCGGAGAACGCCGTCGTCCCCGCCCCCGCGGTCGCCCCCATCGTCGTCCCCGCGCTCATCCCCGGGTCGATGTAGCGCCCGCCGGCGCTGCTCGCGCTGCCGATGCCACCGCCGGAGGTCTGCGCCGCCGCGACCCCCGGCAGCAGGAACACGCACGACGCGACGGCGCACGGAAGCCATGACGGGAGCATCCCGAGGGGACGTCGTCGGACGAGCATCACGAACCTCCCGGATCAGGGCGGGGGAATCGTTGCCGCGGTCGTTCCCAGCGTACGACTCGCACTGGATACTGCGCGCATGCGCCTGTCCGTGACGATCTTCCTCACCGACGAGACCGTACGTCCCCCTGCCCTCGCCCGAGAGCTGGAGGAACGTGGCTTCCACGGGCTCTACCTCCCCGAACACACCCACATCCCCGTCAGCCGCGACACGCCCGCACCGATGGGGGAGCCGCTGCCCCGCGAGTACGGGCGCACCCTCGACCCGTTCGTCGCCCTCGGCCAGGCCGCCGCCGTCACCGAGCGGCTGGCGCTCGGCACCGGCATCACGCTCGTGGCCCAGCACGACCCGATCGTGCTGGCGAAGCAGGCCGCGACGCTCGACTTCCTCTCCGGCGGCCGGTTCACGCTCGGCATCGGCTACGGGTGGAACGTCGAGGAGGCCGACGACCACGGCGTCGACTGGCGCGGGCGGCGGGAGTCGGTGCGGCGGCGGATGGGGCTGATGAACGCGCTCTGGGCGCCGGAGCCCACGGCGTACGACGCGGACGCGGAGGCGGCCGGCGGGAGCGGGAGCGGGACCGGGGACGGGGCCGGCGGCTCGGTGCCGCGTACCGCCGTCCGGGCCTCCGACGCGCACCCCAAGCCCGTCCAGGCCCCCCGCGTGCGCAAGGACGCCTCCCCGCTCCACGGGCCGCGCACCCTGCTCGGCGGTCGGCCGGGGCCGGCGCTCTTCGCGCACGTCGCCGAGTACGCCGACGGCTGGATGCCCATCGGGGGCGGCGGGCTCACCGACAGCATCCCCCGGCTGCGGCAGGCGTGGGAGGACGCCGGGCGGGATCCGGAGGCGCTGGAGGTGGTGCCGTACGCCGTGCGGCCCAGCGAGGGCAAGCTCGCGTACTTCGCCGCGCAGGGCGTCCGGGAGACGGTCGTCCAACTGCCGCCCGCGGGCGAGTCGGAGGTCCTGCGCATGCTCGACGAGTACGCCCGCTTCCTCTGACCGGCCCCGTCCCGCCCGCAACCCTCCGGCCGCAACCCCCTCCGCCGCAGCCGCCGGGCCCGCGCGCCCGGCCCGGGTGTCCGTCCTGCCTCGTATGCTCGGAAAGATGAACCCGCCGTCCGTCCCCGCCCCCACCGCCAACGCCATGCGCCGCGCCCTCAGGCGCGCCCGCGACGGCGTCGCCCTCGACGTCTCCGAGGCCGCCGTGCTGCTCCAGGCCCGCGGTGACGACCTGACCGACCTCTCCGCCTCCGCCGCCCGGGTGCGGGACGCCGGTCTGGCGGCGGCCGGCCGGCCCGGCGTCCTCACGTACTCCCGCAGCGTCTTCCTGCCGCTGACCCGGCTCTGCCGCGACCGCTGTCACTACTGCACGTTCGTCACCGTCCCCGGCAAGCTCCGCCGCGCCGGCCACGGGATGTTCATGTCGCCCGACGAGGTGCTCGACATCGCCCGCCGCGGCGCCGCGCTCGGCTGCAAGGAGGCGCTGTTCACGCTCGGCGACCGGCCCGAGGACCGCTGGCCCGAGGCGCGCGAGTGGCTGGAGGCGCACGGGTACGACGACACGCAGGCGTACGTCCGCGCGATGGCCGTCCGCGTGCTGGAGGAGACCGGCCTGCTGCCGCACCTCAACCCGGGCGTGGTGACCTGGGCCGGCTTCCAGCGGCTCAAGCCCGTGGCCGCGTCCATGGGGATGATGCTGGAGACCACCGCCGAGCGGCTGTGGAGCGAGCCCGGCGGGCCGCACCACGGCTCTCCCGACAAGGAGCCGGCCGTACGGCTGCGGGTGCTGGAGGACGCGGGGCGCTCCTCCGTGCCGTTCACCAGCGGGCTGCTCATCGGCATCGGCGAGACGCCGGAGGAGCGCGCCGAGTCGCTGTTCGCGCTGCGCCGGGTGCAGCGGGCGTACCAGGGTCTCCAGGAAGTCATCGTGCAGAACTTCCGCGCCAAGCCGGACACGGCGATGCGGGGCATCCCGGACGCCGAGCTGGACGACCTCGCCGCCACCGTCGCCGTCACCCGGCTCATCCTGGGCCCCGCGATCGGGGTGCAGGCGCCGCCGAACCTCGTGGACGAGGAGTACGGCAAGCTCATCGCGGCCGGCATCGACGACTGGGGCGGGGTCTCGCCGCTCACGCCGGACCACGTCAACCCGGAGCGGCCCTGGCCGCACCTGGACGAACTGGCGGCGCGGTCGGCGGCGGCCGGGTTCGAGCTGCGCGAACGGCTCGCGGTCTATCCGGAGTTCGTCCTGCGCGGCGAGCCGTGGCTCGATCCGCGGGTGCTGCCGCACGTCAGGGCGCTGGCCGACCCGGAGACCGGTCTCGCGCGGGACGTGCGCCCGCGGGGGCTGCCCTGGCAGGAGCCGGACGGCGGCTTCGCCGCCGGCGGCCGTACGGACCTGCACCGCACCATCGACACCGAGGGCCGCACGGGCGACCGGCGCACCGACTTCGACGCGGTCTACGGCGACTGGGAGGCCCTGCGCGAGACGGCCCGGGAGGTATCCGGCGGGGCCGCGGCCCCCGCAGGCGATCCGGTCGCGGGCGACCCGGCTCCGGCGGCCGGCACCCGTGCCCCCGCGCCCGAGCGCCTCGACGCCGACGTACGCGCCGCCCTCGCCCGCGCCGCCGACGACCCCGTCCGGCTCACCGACGCCCAGGCCCTCGCCCTGCTGCACGCCGACGGACCCGCCCTCGACGCCCTCTGCGGCATCGCCGACGATCTCCGCCGCGCCACCGTCGGCGACGACGTCACGTACATCGTCACGCGCAACATCAACTTCACCAACGTCTGCTACACCGGCTGCCGTTTCTGCGCCTTCGCCCAGCGCCGCACCGACGCCGACGCCTACACCCTCTCCCTCGGCCAGGTCGCCGACCGGGCCCGGCAGGCGTGGGACGTGGGCGCCGTCGAGGTCTGCATGCAGGGCGGCATCCACCCCGACCTGCCGGGCACGGCCTACTTCGACATCGCCCGCGCGGTCAGGGAGCGCGTGCCGGGCATCCACGTGCACGCGTTCTCGCCCATGGAGGTCATGAACGGGGCCGCCCGCACGGGCATGTCCGTACGCGACTGGCTGACCGCCGCCAAGGAAGCCGGCCTCGGTTCCATCCCGGGCACGGCCGCCGAGATCCTCGACGACGAGGTGCGCTGGATCCTCACCAAGGGCAAGCTGCCCACGGCCGACTGGATCGAGGTCGTCACCACGGCCCACGACCTGGGCCTGCGGTCCTCGTCCACGATGATGTACGGGCACGTGGACCAGCCTCGCCACTGGCTGGGCCACCTGCGGCTGCTGGCGGAGATCCAGCAGCGCACGGGCGGCTTCACGGAGTTCGTCACGCTGCCGTTCATCCACACCAACGCGCCGGTCTACCTGGCGGGCATCGCCCGGCCGGGGCCGACGATGCGCGACAACCGCGCGGTGACCGCGATGGCCCGGCTGCTGCTCCACCCGCACCTCACCAACATCCAGACGAGCTGGGTCAAGCTCGGCGCCGACGGGGCGGCGCAGATGCTCCGCTCCGGCGCCAACGACCTGGGCGGCACGCTGATGGAGGAGACGATCTCGCGCATGGCCGGGTCGTCGTACGGGTCGTACCGCTCGGTGAAGGACCTCGTCGCCATCGCCGCCGCCGCGGGCCGCCCGGCCCGGCCGCGGACGACGACGTACGGGGAGGTGCCGGAGGAGCGGCGGCGGGCGGCGGAGGCGGCGGACGGCCGGCTGCCGGAGCTGCTGCCGGTGCTGGGCCAGTAGCGGACGGTACGGACCGGGGCGGCCCGTTCGGTACGTGCGGGGGCGCCCGTACCGCAGGGGAACGCCGGGTACCGGAGCCCCGGACCGGACCCGACCGGGCCTGCCCCATGCCCCCCGCCCGAGGCTCTAAGCTCGCCCCGGGGGAGGTGGCGCCGTGTCCGAAGTGCGTCCGTCCATGCAGGACTTGATCCGCGACCGCCGCCGGTCCGGCTTCGTCGGGCGGCAGCGCGAGATCGCCGCGTACCGGGATAACTTCCGCTGTCCGCCGGAGGATCCGGCGCACCGCTTCCTCTTCCACTTCCACGGCGTCGCCGGCGTCGGCAAGACGTCGTTGCTGCGCCGGCTCATCCAGCTCGCCGGGGAGCAGGGGGCGCTGACCGCGCAGGTCGACGAGGCGGTGGCCAGCGTGCCCGAGGCGATGGAGGCGATCAGCGCCCAACTCGCCCGCCAGGGCCACCCGCTGAAGGGCTTCGACCGGCTGCTCCAGCGCTACCGCCAGCGGCGCCACGAGGCCGACTCCGTCGTCGCCGCCTTCGACGGCGGCCACGGCCCGCCCGGTGCGCTCGCCGCCGTACCCGGTGTGCCGGCCCAGCCCGGCCCGGTGGGCGCCACCGCCCCCGCGGAGCAGCCGCCCGCCTCGCCCGCCGCCGGCATCGCCGCCCAGGCGGGCCTGGCCGGGCTCGGTCTCGTCCCCGGCCTCGGGGCCGTCGCCGGCGCCCTGGACCCGCAGCAGGTCGCGCAGAGCCTCGACCGGTGGCGCGCCGCGCTCTCCACCCGGCTGCGCAGCCACGACGACGTCCAGCTCGTCCTCTCCCCGCTCCAGGCCCTCACCCCTGCCTTCCTGGACGATCTGCGGGCCGTGGGCGCCGCCGTCCCGTGGCTCGCCCTGTTCTTCGACACGTACGAGCGCACCGGGCCGGTCCTCGACGCCTGGCTGTGCGACGTCATGACCAGCGACCGCTACGGCGCGCTGCCCGCCAACGTCGTGGTGACCCGTGCCGGACAGCAGCGGCTCGACCCCGCCCGCTGGCCGGCCGGCGACTTCGCGGCCGAACTGGAGCTGGAGGTGTTCACCGAGGAGGAGGCCCGCGGGCTCATCGCCGCCAGGGGCATCGCCGACACGCGGGTCGTGGACGAGATCCTGCACCTGTCCGGGCGGCTGCCGGTGCTCATCTCGATGCTGGCGGAGACGCCGCCCGCCGGGCCCGGCGGCGGGGATCCGAGCGGCACGGCGGTGGAGCGGTTTTTGAAGTGGGTGGCGGACCCGGTGCAGAAGGCCGCGGCGCAGGCGGCGGCGCTGCCGCCCGCGCTGGACGAGGACGTGTTCCGCGTCGCCGTCGCGCCGCAGGCCGCCGGGCTGTACGGGTGGCTGCGCGCGCTGCCGTTCGTCAGCGACGAGGCGGGCCGGGTGCAGTACCACGGCGTGGTGCGCTCGGCCATGCTGCGGGTGCAGCGCACCCGCTCGCCCCAGCAGTGGCGCGAGCAGCACCGCGCGCTCGCGGCGGCGCACGCCGGCTGGTGCGCGGAGCTGGAGGCGAGCCTGCCGGCCGACGGCGACCCGGCGGAGGACCGCTGGACGGACGAGCGGTGGTTCGGCCACCGCCGCAACGAGACGTACCACCTGCTGTGCGCCGACCCTCTGGGCGCCCTGCCGCGGGCCCGGCGTGACGCGCTGCAGGCGGCCGACGTCGGCCCGGCCGAAGCCCGGCGGTGGGCGCAGACGCTGGAGCAGGCGGGCACGGACGCGGACAGCGAGCCCGTACGGGACTGGGGCAGGCTGCTGCTGGCGGCGCTGGACGAGGGGGTGCACGGAGTCGACGGGGTGTGCACGTTCCTGCTGCGGGAGGCGGAGCTGACGGAGCCGGAGCGGGTGCTTGCGTACACGCTGCGCGGGCGGGACCGCCGTAACGGCGACGCCCTCGAAGCCGGCCTCCGCGACTTCAACCAGGCGCTCACGCTCGACCCGGGCTTCACCCGCGCGTACGCGGGCCGCGGCCAGGCATACATGCTCCTCGACCGCTACGCGGAGGCGGAGGCGGACTTCACCCACTGCGTCGCGCACGACCCCGACCGCGCCTGGTCGCTGACCCACCGCGGCCGGGCCCGGCTGGCCCTGGAGCACTTCGACGACGCGAAGGCCGACCTGAGCCAGGCGATCGAGCTGGGCCCCTCCCCGATGACGTGGGCGATGCGCGGCGAGGCGCACCGCCTCACCGGCGCCCTGGAGAAGGCGCTCGCCGACTTCGACAAGGCCGTCGAGGAGGCGGACGGCGACTACGCGTACGCCATCGCCAGCCGCGCGCAGTGCTACGCCAAGCTGGGCCGGGCCGAGGAGGCGCTGGCGGACCTGGACCGGGCGCTGGAGCTGGATCCGCAGTGGTCCTGGTGCTGGACCGAACGCGGCCAGATGCACCAGGAGGCCGCGCGGTACGAGGCCGCCGTCGCCGACCACACCCGCGCGCTGGAGCTGGCGCCCGCCTACGACTGGGCGTACGCCAACCGGGGCCACTGCCACCGGGTCATGGGCCGGCTCGACGAGGCGCTGGCGGACCTGGACCGGGCGCTGGAGCTGGATCCGCAGTGGTCGTGGTGCTGGGCCGAACGCGGGGAGGTGCACCGGCTCGCCGGCCGGACCGGGCAGGCGCTCGCCGACTTCGACCGGGCCGTGGAGCTGACGCCGGAAAACCCCTGGTCGATCGCCAGCCGCGGACAGTGCCTGGTGGCCCTGCGGCGGTCGCACGACGCGCTGGCGGAGTTCGACCGGGCGCTGGAACTCGCCCCCGGCATGGCCTGGGTGTACGAAGAGCGCGGCGATCTGTACCGGATCCTCAACCGCTTCGACGACGCGCTCGCGGACTTCGACCGCGGCCTGGAGATCGACGGCACGCTCGTCTGGACGCGCATCGGCCGGGCCCGCACGCTCGGCCACGTCGGCAGGACGGCGGAGGCGCACGCCGAGATCGACACGGTCCTCGCCGGCCACCCGGGCCACCTCGGCGCGCTGAGCCTGCAGGGCCAGTTGCTCGCCCTGGAGGAGCGCTGGCAGGACGCGCTCGCGGTGCTCGACCGGGTCCTCGCGGCGGAGCCCGGGCGGGGGCCGGGGCTCGCCGACCGGGCCGAGGTGCTGATGGTGCTGGGCCGGTACGACGACGCGCGACCGGACGTCGAGGCGGGGCTGCAGAGCGATCCCGAGGACGGCTTCTTCCAGTTCGGCGAGGCCCTGCTGGACCGGGTGACGCGGGGCCCGCAGCCCGCGGAGCGCTGGGCGGCGGCGGAGGCGCGGATGGTGGCGGTGGCGGAGTGCGCCTCCGCCGTGGACGCGGTGTCGTGCCGGCTGATGTGCCGCGCCGCCGCGGGGGACTGGGCGGCGGCGGAGGCCGCGCTGGCCGAGTTGGGCTCCGGGGCCGCGTACTGGCTGCTGCTCCAGGACCTGCGCACGGTGTTCCTCGTGCTGGCCGCGGCCCCGGACACCACGGCGGCTGACCGGGCCCGGATCGAGGGGTATCGGCGGGTACTCGGCGATGTGCTCCGCGCCCTGCCCGGCGCTTGACGCACCCACGCCTTCCGGCCTCCCGGTTTGCCTCGATTACAGTGCTGGGCCGGAGCACGTGCCGACAGCGCGGAACGTGACGGCGCGAGACGCAGAGCACCAGACCAGAGAGCACCAGACCCAAGCGAGACCTGACCGAACGTCCGGACTGAGGTGGCCGAGTGACGACCGCACGCCGCACCTGGGGCCGCGCCGAGCAACAGGACTTCCGCAGCAGAGTGCGCGGCTGCCTGCTCGGCGGCGCGATAGGCGACGCACTCGGCGCCGGCATCGCGGACGCCTCCCTGGCGGAGATACGGGCCGCGCACGGGCCGCAGGGCGCCGCCGACTTCGTTCCGGCCCACGGCCGGCGCGGCGCGGTCACCGACGACACCCAGATGACGCTGTTCACCGTCGACGGCCTCATCCGCGCCCAGGTGCGCCGCGACGGCGGCCGGTGGCACCCGCCGACCGACGTGCACGCCGCGTACCGCCGCTGGTACGCCACGCAGAAGGACTGGGGTCCCGACGAGCGCAAGGCCGAGGACGGCTGGCTCGCCCGCGAGGAGTGGCTGTACTCGCAGCGCGGTGCGCCCCGCTCCTGCCTGCGCGGCCTGGCCGACGACCGCATGGGGACCCTGCAGCGGCCCCGCAACCCGGAGGCGAAGGACCCGGGGGCCGTGGTGCGCTCGGCGCCGTTCGGGCTGCTGGTGGGCTGGGAGCCGCAGTTGGTCTTCCAGCTCGCCGCGGAGTGCGCCACGCAGACCCACGGCCACCCGACCGGCTATCTGGCGGCAGGCGTGTACGCGGTCGTGGTCCACGGCCTCGCCCGCGGCGACGCGCCGGAGGAGGCGGTGGCGCGGGGGCTGGAGATCCTCGCCGGCCGCCCGGGGCACGAGGAGACCACGGCGGCCGTACGAGCCGCGCTCGACGCCCAGGGCGGCCCGGGCCCCGGCCCGGACCAGGTGGAGGCCCTCGGCACCGGCGAAACCGCCGCGGAGTCCGTCGCCCTGGCGCTGTATTGCGCGCTGGCGGCCACCGACGTACGCCACGGGCTGCTCCTCGCCGTCAACCACGGCGGCGTCTCCGATGCCACCGGCTCCCTCTGCGGCAGCCTGCTGGGCGCGCAGCACGGCGAGACGGCGCTGCCGCCGGCGTGGGTGGCGGAGGTCGAGGGCCGGGGCACGATCCTGCAACTGGCGGACGACTTCGCGCTGGAGATGACCCTCGGCCCGGCGCTCCACGGCGAGTCGGCCCCCAACGAGTCCTGGCTGCTGCGCTATCCGCGCTGACATCGTCCGCCTCGGCCCTCGCGACGCCGGCACGGTGCCGCCGTACTCCCGCGGCCGGGCGGAAAAGACCGAGCCCTCTCGGCCGGGACGGCGATCCAGTCGAGAGGGCCCTCGTCCATGCGGTCGGGTGATTCCGGGATGGGGTCACGGAGCCACCCCGCGCTCACTCCGTACGGAAGAGGCCGCCGGCGGCTCCGGCGACGAATGCGGCCCACGATTCGGGGGTGAAGTCCAGGACCGGCCCGTCCGGGACCTTGGAGTCACGCACCGAGACCTGCCCGGGAGCGGTCGAACGTACCTCGATGCACTCGCCGTTGCCGGCGGAGTAGGTCGATTTGGTCCAGGCGCCGGTGGCGCCGAGTTCGATTGCCATGTTCTCTCCGGTTTACTGAAGGACTCAACTTCTTCCCTGCCCGTTCCAGGCCGGAGTGTTGTCGACGCCCCGGCCCGACGCCGAGACGCTACCGCTCATTCACGCGCCGGTCAGGGGCCGTTCACTCAACCGGATGGCGAAAGGGCCCTGCCCTTCCCGTGCGTCCCGGTACGGGTGTACCGTGCCTCCGTTTCGTGGTACCCGGCCGCGCGCCCGATTATCAGCCGGTGTACTTTCTCGCGACATCCGCGATGAAATTCCGGGTCTGTTCGGGATTGAGTGCCTGCGCCCGCAAATGTTCATACATCATGCTGTAGTTGTGGACGTCGTCGCTCTTCTCCAGGTAGAGATCGCTGGTGACGCCCTCCAGATAGATCACGCTGGAGTCGGATTCCTCGGGGAACTCCAAGATGGCGTACTGCCCGGTCACGCCCGGGTGCGCGCCGGTCTCGAACGGGAGCACCTGCACGGTGACGTGCGGCAGCGCCGACACCTCGATGAGATGGTCCAACTGCTCGCGCATGATCGGCTCGCCGCCCACCTTGCGGCGCAGCGCGGCCTCGTCGAACACCGCCCACAGACGCAGCGGCTGCTCCGCGTCCTTTATCCGGTCCTGCCGCCGCATGCGCACGTTCACCCGCTTCTCGACGTCCGCCGCGGCCACCTCCGGCGAACTGCCGGCGATGACGGCCTCCGCGTATGCGCGCGTCTGCAACAGCCCCGGCACGACGAGCGACTGATAGATGCGCAGCGAGGCGGCGGCGGTCTCCAGGCCGATGTAGACGCTGTACGGCACGTCCCCGAAAGCATTCCACCAGCCCTGCTGGCGGGACTCCTTCGCCATCTGCATCAGGGAGCTGACGATGCGCTCGTCGTCCACCTCGTACACCCCGCACAGATCGCGTACGTCGCGCTGGCTGATGCTGCGCCGGCCGTTCTCCAGGCGGCTGATCTTCGACTGCGAGACCAGCAGCCGGTCCGCGACCTGTTCGGCGGTCATGTTCTTCTGCTCGCGCAGCCTGCGCAGCTCCTGGCCGAGGCGGCGCCGCCTGACGGTGGGGTTGACGTTGGACGCCAAGGGGGTTGCACCTCCGGGTGCGTAATCCGCGTACGGACGTATCTCATTACTGGGTGCAGCCTGCCACCGACGGAGTGTGCGCCGCTGCGATCGTCGCGAATTCGCCTCAGGGGGCAAAGGATTGGCCCACAATATGCGCCGCAGAGGGGCCGCGTGCGCCTGTGCGGTCACCGGGAGTGGTCACCGGAACGCACGGCAGGGCCCCGTCCGTCGAGGCCACTCGACGGACGGGACCCTGCGCTGCGGCTCCCGTTCCCGGCCCGGCGCACCGGCGTGCCACGCCTCGCCCGTACGCGGACTGGCGCGTACGGGCTCGGCGTCGCTCGCGGCCGCCGGGCGGGCTCAGCGCACCGCGGCCGTCCGGATCATCCCCGCGCGGCGGGACCCCGCGGGAACTCCGGCCGGCTGCGCGACAGCCGGCGGACGAGCCGCGGGACGGCCGCCTCCGGGAGTGCGCCGCGGCTGAGCGGTGACGCCGTTCTGCACATCCATCACGGCGTGCGCCACCAGACCGCCCATCGGGTCGTGCCTGATCAGATCCCGGAGCCGGGAGCGCGCGGAGCGCCCCTCGTTCCCGGGGTAGAGATGCTTGCCGAGCCCGACCGCGTGGGCCAGTGCGGCAAGCGCCGCGGTCCGCGGGTCCGGCGGGACGCCGGTGCGGATCGCGCTGTCCAGCCGGGCACGTATCTCCCGGCTGATTGCGGTGTCGGTTGCCTGATATCGAGTGGTTGGTAGGACCCCGCACATTTGGCTTTCCACGGCATGCACCATGCCGCAGCGCTCCAGATGAGCGAGATACGTCTGGCGCAACCCCAGACGTGGCCCGCCTATCCAGTTCACTGCGCGCACGGGACTGCCCCGGCGACGCAGCAACTCCAGCGCTGTGTCCAAAGTGGGGTCCCCGGTCGGACGCGGAAGTATCACGGCGATACGATCCCCGTCCGGGGCTATTCGCCCGGCCAGAGCGAGCTCGACGAGCTGTGCTCCTGCCAGGCCGAGGTCGAGCGACTGCGGCTGTGCAGTGGTACCCGTGGCCGGGTCCAGTGCCAGCAGCAGAAGCTCCTCCGGAAGTGTTCTGCGGCTCCTGCCCATCCATGCCTCCCCGCGTGGATGAATGACAGGGTGACGCCTCTCACATTGGTCTGTCGAGAGTGCGTGGGCGCTTTGATCGGGAACCTGTAGGTATGTCGTTCTCGTCTCTCAGGTGCGGGCGAGAGACGGCTGCGTCCCCTTAGGGTGGGTGGCCACGCCATGGTTGACGCGGTTGTGCGGTTGTGACGCAGGAGGAGGAAGTCGGTGGCGGTCGAGTCCCCCGGGAGGCCCGAGGAGCAGCAACCGTCGGGGTCGGCGACCGTGGACGAACGTGAACCTGGCGACTCGCGTGATCCGGACGGCGAACGTGACCCGCGCCTGGCGTTCACGTCCCCCACCGACAACGCGCCCGCCTCCGCGCCGGTTCCCGCCTCCTCCGGCACCGGGCCGGAGGAGCGAACTGCCCCCGGGGTGGCGGCGGATGACGCGGCGGACGATGACGACGCGCGGGGCGACGCGGCAGGCGCCGCGGACGGCCCGGCGGCCGGTGAGGGATCCCGGCCGAAGACCGGGGGTGACGGCTCCGGCGGCAAGCCGCGATCCCGCCCGAAGGCCGGAAACGGCACCGGGGCGAAGGCTGCGAACAAGAACACCAGGGCACCCGCCCCGGCGGACACCGGCACCGGATCGGGTCCGGAGCCGGCGAAGACGGCAGCCGCCCGTGCCGACGCCGGTGCGGCCTCCGGCTCCGGCGGCGAGACGCCGGCGCCCGGCGACGGTCCGGGCGCGGAGGTGGCACCCCGGCCGGAGCGCAAGACCCCGCCCAGGGCGGGGAGCGCCGAAGGCCCGGGTGCACGGGCCGGATCCCGTTCCAAGTCCCAGGGCACGACGTCCGCCGGGGGCGGCGCCGGTGCGGCGTCCGGCGGGGGCGCGCCCAAGGCGAAGAACGACGCGGAGGCCACGCCCGCGGACGGGGACGGCAAGGCGCCGGACCCCACGGACGGCGCCCCCGCGACGCGCCCGGAGGGTTCCGGAGCGAAGGCGGCCACCGGGGCGAAGGCCAAGGCCGCTCCGAAGGCGAAGGGCCGCACGGCGGCGGCCGGCGGCGAGGCGGACGGCGCCGGTCCGAAGCGCGGCGCGGCGGCGGCTGACGCCGACTCCGCGACCTCACCGGGCCCGGCGCGCCGGAAGCCCGGCGGACCGGCCGGTGCGGACCGGGACGGCACATCCGGCGGATCGGCCGGCGCCGGGACGCCGGCGACCGGCGGTGGTTCCGGCACGAAGGCCGGGGCCCGGCCGAAGCCCAAGTCCGCGCCTGCGGCGCGCGGTGGCACGGACGCGAAGAGCGATGCCCCGGCCGCCCCCCAGCCGCCGACAGGCGCCGCGGACTCCGGCGAAGAGACCGCGGCATCGCGGTCGAAGCCCGCGAAGAGCGATCACTCCGGCGCCGGGCCCGATGCCGGGCCGGAGAGCGCGGACGCGCCCGCGGCGCGTCGCGGTGCCTCCGCTGCCGGCGGCGGAGCTGCGTCGGCGGCGCCGCGGTCGAAGCCCGCGGACCGCGAGAGTTCCGGCGCCACGTCCGCGTCCGGGCCGGAGGCGGCGGCCCCGTCTGCGGTGCGGCGCGGGGCGGACGGTACGACGCCCGGTGCACCGGGCGGGGACGGCGGCGCGTCCGGCTCCTCCCGGCCGAAGGCCGGGGGACCGGCGGGCGCCGGTGCTCCCGGTTCCGGGTCCGCGTCCGGGCCGGAGGCGGCCGACACGCCCGCGGGCCGGCCTGGTTCCGGGTCGGCGGGTGCCGGTGCGGGATCCAAGGCCGCGCCCGGGCCGGAGGCCGCCGGTACGTCCGCGGTGCCGTCCGGCGGCCGGGCGAAGGAGGACACGGCGACCCGGACGTTCCGGGTTCCGGCCGCCAGGGCGGACGTGCCCGGTTCGTCCCCCGCGGAGGACGGGGCGCCGGGTGGCGCCGACCGTGACGCGCGGGCCGCAGGCCGCTCCGTGCCCGGGGCTCGGGCCGAGGAGGGCTCTGCGGGGGCTCTGAGCGACTCCCGTGGGTCTCGTGAGGGCTCGGGTGGGTCCGGGGGCTCTGGGGCGGCTGAGGCGCGTGTGGAGGGCGATTCCGCCCCCGGCCGTGCCGCGCGTTCCGCGGGCGATCGCTCCGAGGGCTCCCCGGCCACGGTCACCGGCTCCGGCACCTCCGGCTCCCTCCGCGGTTCCTCCGCCTCCGGGGCCAGGGACTCCGCCACCGCCAGCTTCGGGCGTGTCGCCGAGGCCGACGCCGCCAAGGTCGGCGACGACCGGCTGCGTGCGGCCGTCGCCGCCTGGGTGACGAAGTCCGGCGCCCCGGCCGCCGCCGTCGAGGACGAGCCCGCCGACGCCGTGCCGGCTGCCGCGCGCGGTGACGCCGACGACGGCTCCGTCGAGGACGAGCCGGCCGACGCCGCGCCCGGGACCGCCGCCGACGAGCCCTCCGGCACCCCGCCCGCGGGGAAGCTCGCCGGGCCCCCCGGCAGCACCTTCGTCCCGCTCAAGCCCGACTCCGACCTGCCGCCCAGACCTGCCGCCGCGCCGCCGCCGCCCGCCGCGCCCCCGGGGGCCCCCGCCCCCGCGGCGGCCCCCGGCTCCGTGCCGCCCAGGCCCGCCGGCGCGCCCGCGCCGGCCCCGCCCGACGGCGGGCCGGACGCGCCGCCCGGGTGGGAGCGGACGCAGCAGCAGCCCCTCCCGCCCTACGAGGAGAAGCGGCCGCTCGACCTGCTCGCCGAGCTGACCAACACCCCGCCGCCGCCCGAGACCCTCGCCCGTACCCTCGTACGCCGCGTGAAGATCTGGACGCCGCTGGTGATCCTCCTCGCGATCGTCCTCGGCGTGGTCCAGATGCTCCGCCCGCTGCCCGCCCCGTCCCTCACTCTGACGGCCCAGTCCTCCTACGCCTTCGAAGGCGGCGCCCCCGAGATGCCCTGGCCCAGCGAGGGGCAGGCGTCGGTCGACGTCGTGGGACTCGGCAGCCTCGGCTCGTACGGGAAGCAGAAGTCCGTCCCGATCGGCAGCGTCGCCAAGGTCATGACCGCGTACATCATCCTGCGCGACCACCCCGTGAAGCCCGGCGGCAAGGGGGCGGCCATCCCCGTCGACGACACCGCCGTCGACGAGGCCGCACTCAGCGCCGAGGGGGAGACGACCGTCGAGCTGGACCCGGACTCCAGGCTCAGCCAGGAGGAGGCCCTGCAGGCCCTGCTCATCGCCTCCGCCAACAACGTCGCCCGCCTTCTGGCCCGCTGGCACTCCGACGGCGACATGCAGGCGTTCGTGGACGAGATGAACGAGACCGCCGAAGAGCTCGGCATGGACGGCACCACGTACACCGACCCCAGCGGCCTGAAGGACACCACCGTCTCGACCGCCGAGGACCAGGTGATCCTCGGCAAGGAGGCGATGAAGGACCCGCTGTTCAAGCAGATCGTCGCCATGCCCGTCTACACCGACAGCCGCGGCGACGACCACGACAACAGCAACAAGATGGTTCCGCTGCACGGCATCGGCATCAAGGTCGGCTCGACCACCAGGGCCGGCGGCAACTTCCTCTTCGCCACCGAGAAGAAGGTGGCGGGGAAGCAGCAGTTGATCGTCGGCGCGGTCCTCGGGCAGTACGCGGTGCCGCAGCTTCCGACGGCCATGGAGTTCGGCCGCCAGTTGATGGCGGCGGGCGAGGACGCGCTCACGGACATGACCGTCGTGAAGAAGGGCGACGTCGTCGGCGAGGTCGACGACGGCCTCGGCGGGACGACGCCGGTGGTGGCGACGAAGGACGTCGTCGCGCCGGGCTGGGGCGGGCTGAAGGTCGGCCTGGAGCTCGGCGCCGACCGCTCCGGCGAGGTGCCGCACGAGGGTGCGAAGGGTGACGTGGTCGGGGTGTTGACGATGGGCTCCGGCCAGGGGGAAGTCCGGGTGCCGGTGGCGCTGGCGGAGGACATGGCGGAGCCTGGCATAGGGGCGAAGCTCAGCAGGCTCGGTTAGCGCCCGGGGGCGTCGTACGCCCGTGCTAGCGTCGCTGGCACCGTCCCCGGGGACGTCAAAGAAAGACGGGGAGTCGTCGCAGTGACCACCGTGCAGCCGGGCCGTGAAGCCGCGGCCGGCAGCCGATCAGCAAAGGGAGCCGCCGCAGGCGCCGCCGCGGAGGGAACCGGTCCTGCGTCCACGGGCTCCGGCGACCCGGCGACCCCGGCGAAGAAGACGGGCGACTCGGAGAACTCGGGGAAGACCGGGGAGGCGGAGAAGGCGGAGAAGAGTGCATCGGACCAGGGCGGTCCGGGCACGGCTGACCGTGCCGTTGCCGAAACCGGTGACCGTGCCGGTGCCGGCGTGAGCAGCGGCGGCGCAGACGCCGCCGCGGCCCGTCCTCCGTTCGCCGCCCGGCTGCGCCTCCCCCCGCCCGAGCGGTTCCGGCCCCATCTGCGCTGGCTCGCCCAGCGCCCCGTGCTCACCACCCTCGTCGCCGCCGGCATCCTGCACATCCTGTGGCTGCTGCTCCTCGCCAACGAGGGCGGCGACCTGGCGGCGCAGGACGCCTGGGCCGAGTTCGCGGGCCGGCATCCCTCCACGGCGTACAACTTCGCCTGGTACGGGGGTATGCACCCGGTCTCGTACAGCGTCGTCTCGCCGTACCTGATGGCCGTGCTCGGGGTGCGGACGACGATGGTGCTCGCGGGCACGCTGTCCGCGGGTGTGCTGGCGCTGATCCTCGCCCGCTGCCGCCAGGTGCCGCGCCCGCTGGTGCCGTCGCTCTTCGGCGCCGTGGCGCTCCTGGGCAACGCGGCCTCCGGCCGCGTGACGTTCGCGCTGGGGCTGCTGCTGGCGCTGGTCGCGATCGTGCTGGTCTTCCCGGGCGACCGCGACGACGAGGACGACGAGGCCGGTGCGGGGGAGAAGGGCCGGCGGCGCGTGAGCGGCCGGCGGGGGACCGCCATCGTGCTGACGAGCATGCTGGCGACGGCGGCGAGCCCGGTGGCCGGCCTGTTCGCCGGGGTCGTCGCGGCCGGGCTGTTCCTGCAGAAGCGGCGCACCGAGGCGTATCTGCTCGGGGCGGCGCCGCCGGTGGTCGTCGCGCTGTCGAGCTGGCTCTTCCCGTTCCAGGGCACCCAGCCGATGCCGTGGATCTCCGCGGTGGCGCCGATGATCACCTCGGGGCTGATCTGGCTGCTGGCGCCGGAGTCGTGGCGTACGGTCCGGATCAGCGCGGCGCTCTACTTCCTGGGCACGCTCGGCGCCTGGATCATCCCCTCGCCGATCGGCAGCAACATCGAGCGGCTGGCGCTGATCTTCGGCGGCACGGTGCTGCTGGTCATCGCGCAGACGGGGACGCGGGCCGCGGCGCCGCGGGTGATGCGTTCGGCGGCGGCGGTGTATCTGGCGTTCGGGGCCATCACGGTCTGGGTGGTCGTCAAGCCCGTCGTCGATCTCGTGCTCACCAGCCCGACCGCGGCCTGGACCCGGGAGCTGGCGCCGCTGGTGGACCAGTTGCGGCAGGTGGACGCGGAGGCGGGCAGGGTCGAGGTGGTGCCCGTACGCAGCCACCGGGAGGCGTCCGCGCTGCAGCCGTACGTGAGCCTGGCGCGCGGCTGGAACCGGCAGGCGGACCTGGAGCGGCACGAGCTCTTCTACGACGGCAGCCTGACCCCGGAGACGTACCACGCCTGGCTGAAGAACTGGGCGGTGCGGTATGTGGTGCTGCCGGTGGAGGACCGGCCCGACACCGGGGCGCACGAGGAGGCGAAGATCGTCGCCAGGGGGCAGCCGTACCTGACGGAGATCTGGGCGGACGCGAACTGGCGGCTCTTCCGGGTGAACGACCCCACGCCGCTGGTCGAGGCGCCCGCCGAGGTGCGGCGGGCGGACGAGGGCGAGCTGGTCATCGACGTGAAGTACGCGGGGCCCGTGCTGGTGCGGGTGCCGTTCTCGCCATGGCTCGGGCTGGTCGACGAGGACGGCGAGGGCGTGGAGGCACCGGAGGTGCTGGAGGGCGACGGGTCGGACGAGCCGGACGTCGACGGGGTCCGCGAGTGGTCCGAGAGCGGGCAGCTCTACATCAACCTGGAGGGCTGCGTGACGAAGGCCGGGGAGTGGACCCGCCTGCACGCCCCCCGCCCCGGCACGTACCGCATCTCGGCCCCCTACCAACTGCCGCGCGGCACGCACTGCCCGGACTAGCGGCGGTCGCGCGCCGGGCGCGGGCGCCGCGGGTCAGCGGCAGGTGCGGCGCCGCGGCCCGGTCGTGGCGCAGCGCCGGTCGCGTACCTGAGGTCCCCCGGGCGTGGCGCAGGGTCTCGGCGACGGCGTGCGCCAGTAGCGCCCGGTCCTGCAACGGCGCGAGTTCCACGGGCCACATGCCATCGGCGCTCACCTCCCCGGCCCGCGCCGCTTCCCCGTGCGCCGGCCGTGCCCCCAGTGTGCTGGGGGAGCGGGTCCGCGGGCCGATTCCGCGGGAAACGGCCGCGTGCGGGTGGGGCTGGTGGTAAAGGGCGGTCGCGGGTGCCGCACGGGTCGGGTCGCGGACAGGAGCTGACCGAGGCCATCGCCGCGCGCCGGGTCGTGGGCGGCGGACCCGGGGATGGACGCCTTCCAGACGAAGCGGCCGTGCCGGCGGGCGGCCACCGCGCCGGCCGCGCACCGCGGCGCGCTGTGCTTCGGGCAGAACCGCGGCCGGAAGGTCACGTACACGAGCCCGCAGCGCTGGCTGCCGGGCTTCGCCCCCGCGGCCCCGGACGCGGCGCTCGGCGCGCCCGTACGCCGCTACCTGTGCCTGCACGCCTACGGCCCCCGCCACCCCGCAGGACGTCGCCCGCCGGCTCGCCGCCCCCGCGGGCCGGGCCCGGGACCTCTTCGCGGCGCGGGGGAAGGCGGCCGGGATCGAGCCGAGGGCGGGCCGGACCGAGGTGGGCCCCACGCGTCACGGAGGACCGGTGCGAGTCGCCTGTGCCCGGTGGCGGGGCTCGGCGAACGCCCCGGGTGAGCCCTCCGAAAGCCCCCGCGCCCCCGCGTTCCCGGGCGCCCGGGGCCGTACGATCCGGGCCGCCGAGCCCGGGCCGTGCCCTTCTCCGTGCCCCCGCCGTCGGCGCCGCCCCGCGGGCCGTGCCCGCGTACCGGCGCCCGCCCCGCCTCTCCGGAGGGATCAGCTCCGGACCGCCGCTCCGATCAGCTCCCGCTGCACCGGTGCCAGACTGCGGAGCCTGCGGGTGTCCGACAGGCCCAGCTTCGTCATCAGCTTCGCCGTCTGCGCCGGGCCCACCCCCGGCAGCGCCAGCAGGAAGTCCTTCGCCAGCATGTCCCCGGCCAGGGCGTCCCGCGCCGCGCGTTCCAGCGCCTGCACGCAGTCGACCTGCCCGTTCCTGACCGCCCGGACGAGAGCGGTCCGGGCTCGCTGGGCCTCAAGTGCCTGGTCCAAGGCGCGCGCACACTCCACCGGACTGCGCTGTCCCGGGATCTTCTTCATCGGCCCCATCCGCACTACTCCCCTCTAGCTCCTGCGACTTGAGGAGAACAGTAGCCGGAGTATCCGGATTTGATCCGCCATTTGAGTGTGTGCCGCTAAAGTCAGTTGTGCTGAAAAGAAGGCGACTTGGGCGTTAAGTCGCGATGTCGGACGGTCTGCTGTACCTATCCACGGCTCCGCCGAATGGCTGACCCCCGCATCCGGCACGCCCCGCCCCTGCCGCCTCCGCCGCAGCCCCGCCCGTGCGTGGCCTCCCCGCGGCGCGTTCCGCCCCGGGCGGCGCCGCGCGCGCCGCCCGCGCCCCCGCGACCCCCTCGGGGCGCCGGCGGACCCCCGCGGACGCCCGAGCCCCCGGGAACGGCCTCCGCACACCGCCACCCGAATTCACCCGAAAGGAAAAAGCCGGCCCCCGCGCCCCCGCCGCCTGTCCCGGCCGGCCGCCCGTGTTCAATGGAGGGTGCGGCGTCGCTCCGCCACGGGCGCCGGGAAGGAGCTACTACATGGCCACCGCAGCCACCGCAGCCACCGCAGCCGAACGCAGCCGGACCGACCTGGTCGAGGGCCTGATGGGCCGCTTCCCGCACGTGCCCCGGGAGGCCGTGATCAAGGAAGACCTGCTGCGCGGCGGAATGGCCTTCGACGACTCCGCGCTCAGCGGCGCGGGCGAGGACGGCAGCGGCGAGGTGAAGCCGAAGTCGTACTTCATCTTCTCCTTCGACCACGGCACGCTCCCCGAGCTGGGCGCCGCCGCACTCAACCGCCCGCCGGAGGAGATCGTCCTCACCGGCGGCCCGTACGACCTGCGCCGCACCGTCGTCTCCGTACGGGTCAACCCCGCGTCCCCGTACCGCGTGAAGCCCGGCGACGACGGCGCCCTCGGCCTCTACCTCGACGGCGTCCGCATCGCCGACGTCGGCCTGCCGCCGATGCCGGACTACTACCGGCACAAGCTCGCCAACGGGAAGTCCGTCATGGAGGTCGCGCCCACCATCCAATGGGGCTACCTGATCTACCTCACGGTCTTCCGCGTCTGCCAGTACTTCGGCGCCAAGGAGGAGTGCCAGTACTGCGACATCAATCACAACTGGCGCCAGCACAGGGCCGCGGGCCGCCCGTACACGGGCGTCAAGCCGGTGGAGGAGGTGCTGGAGGCGCTGGAGATCATCGACCGGTACGACACCGCGAAGACCTCCACCGCGTACACCCTCACCGGCGGCGCCGTCACCCGCCACATCGGGGGCAAGGACGAGGCCGACTTCTACGGCCAGTACGCCAAGGCCATCGAGGAGCGCTTCCCCGGCCGCTGGATCGGCAAGGTCGTCGCCCAGGCGCTGCCCAAGGCCGACGTGCAGCGCTTCCGCGACTACGGCGCGCAGATCTACCACCCCAACTTCGAGGTGTGGGACCGCCGGCTGTTCGAGCTGTACTGCCCCGGCAAGGAGCGCTACGTCGGGCGCGACGAGTGGCACCGCCGTATCCTCGACTCCGCCGAGGTCTTCGGGCCCTCGAACGTCATCCCCAACTTCGTGGCGGGGGTGGAGATGGCCGAGCCGTTCGGCTTCACGACCGTCGACGAGGCCATCGCGTCCACGCGCGAGGGGCTGGACTTCTTCATGTCGCACGGGGTGGTGCCGCGGTTCACCACCTGGTGCCCGGAGCCCACGACGCCACTGGGCAAGGCCAATCCCGAGGGCGCGCCGCTGGAGTACCACATCCGGCTGCTGGAGTCGTACCAGGACGCGCTGGACACCCACGGCCTGTCGTCCCCGCCGGGGTACGGGCCGCCCGGGGCCGGGCGCGCGGTGTTCTCGGTCAGCTCCTTCATGGACTCCATGCCGCTGCCCGACGACACGGCGCAGGCCGCGGTTCCGGCACGGACGTGACGCGGCCCCCGGCGCGCTGAAACCCGCGCGACCGCCCCGCCCCCGGGGTGGGATGCTGTGCCCCATGGCGCGCGCGGGAGACCAGGACCACCACCACGACCGGACACGGGCCAGCTACGACACCGTGGCGGAGTCGTATCTCGACACCGTCGGCGGCGAGCTGGCGCACAAGCCGCTGGACCGGGCGCTGCTCGCGGCGCTCCTGGAGCAGGCGGGGGACGGCGCGCCGGTCGCGGACCTGGGCTGCGGTCCCGGGCACGTCACGGGGTGGCTCGCCGCGCACGGGGCGCGGGCGGTCGGGGTCGACCTGTCGCCGGGCATGATCGCGCTCGCCCGGCGGGAGCACCCGGCGGCGGAGTTCCGCGAGGGCGACCTGCTGCGGCTGCCCGCCGCGGACGGCGAGTTCGCGGCGGCGGTCGCGCTGTACTCGGTGATCCACCTCGAACCCGGCGAGCTGGCGCCCGCGTTCGCCGAGGCGCGGCGCGTGCTGCGCCCGGGCGGGCGGCTGCTGGTCGCGTTCCACGCGGGCACCGAGGTGCGGCACCTGGACGACTGGTGGGGGCACCGGGTGGACGTGGACTTCCGCTTCCTGGAGCCGGCCGCGGTCGGCGCCCTGCTCGGCGCGGCCGGCTTCGACGTCGAGGCGACGCTGGAGCGCGCCCACTACGCCCAGGAGCCCGAGACGACGCGCGCCTACGTCCTCGCCCGCCGCCCTGAGGCGTAGCGCCCGGCCCGTGCACCGGGCACCCGCATGCGGCGCTTGTCCTGACGTCGGCGTCAACGTCTAACGTCGGTCCCATGCGCATCGGGGAACTCGCCGAGAGAGCCGGGGTCAGCACGCGGACCCTGCGCTACTACGAGTCGCGCGGGCTGCTGCCCGCCGCCGACCGCGGCGCCAACGGCCACCGCGTGTACGGCGACGACGCGCTGCGGCTCGTCGCGCAGATCCGCACGCTGCAGGACTTCGGCTTCGAGCTGGAGGACACGCGGCCGTTCGTGGAGTGCCTGCGCGCAGGTCATCCGGCTGGCGACTCGTGCCCCGACGCACGCGCGATGTACCGCAGGAAGATCGCCGAGCTGGACGGGCTGATGACCGAACTGCGCGCGGCGCGCGACCACCTGACCGCCCAGTTGTCGCGCGCGGAGGCGCTGCCGTCGCCGTGCGGCGCGGACGGGTCCGGGGGAGACATGCCGCTGTGCGGCGGCTGACGGGAGAGGGCACATGACGACACCACAGACGACGACGTACGGCGTTCCCTACGTCACGGACGAGACGTTCACCGAGGAGGTGCTGCACGCGGACGTGCCGGTGCTGGTGCAGTTCACCGCCCAGTGGTGCCCGTCGTGCAAGCAGCTCACGCCGGTGCTCGGCGCGCTCGCCGCCGAACTGGGCGACCGGGTCAGGGCCGTGCGCCTGGACGTCGACCACAACCCGCGCACGACCGTCGCCCACGGCGTCCTCGCCGTGCCGACGCTGCTCGTCTTCCGGGGCGGCGAGCCCGTACGCTCCGTGGTAGGCGCCCGCTCCAGGGCCCGTCTGCTGAGGGACCTCGACGGCGTGATCTGACCCCGGCGGCACCGGGGGAGGAAGGGCGCGGACCGAGGGCATCGGCCGGCCGGGGTGGTCGCCGGTGCGCCTGCGGGCTCGTACGCGTATCCGAGGCGAAAATCCGCGTATGTACGCAAATGCTCCCCGCGGCGCGCGCGGTTTCCGCCGTGCCCTCACCCTCCTTTTCGCGCCCCTCCTCACCGCCGCCGCCCTGCTCGCCGGCCCGGCCGCGGACCCCGCAGCCGCCTGCCCGGCCACAGAGTGCGGCTCCGTCGTCACCGGTCCGCTCGCACCGTCCGCCCCCGCCACGGAGCCGTGCCCCAGCGACGATCCCGCCGTGTGCCGGATCCGGACGCTGCCGTGGTACGAGAAGGCCGCGGCCCAGCAGTCGCGGATGCGCTACCACGGGCTCCTGGAGGACATGCGCCGCACCGAGGCCCGGATGCGCGCGGCCGGCGCCTCCGACGAGGAGATCGCCAGGAAGCTCGTCGGCATGCGCAACCAGGCCAAGGAGATCACCCGCGCCGGTATGTCGGCGGAGGAGGTCCGCGTCCTGGAGGAGCGCAACCAGGCCAAGTACGGCAACCCCCTCGGCCCGACCGCCGACCAGCTCCACTCCAGGTACGGCTCGTGGCCGGCGGTCATCGCCGCGTCCACCCGTACCAGCAAGGCGGTCGACGCGGCGCTGAGCCTGCACTACCACCCCTGCCCCCTGTGACTCCCGGGGCCGCGGAGAAATACGTGGCGGGCCGGGGCCGGGCTTTGCGAGGGTCGTAGGCGCCCGACCCGCCTCCGAAGGAGCGCCCGTGCCCCGTGCCGTCACGCTGATCCGTTCCGCGTCCCTGTCGGACGTCGCCGAATACGCCTACGCCGCCACCGCGCCCGCCGAGGCCCGGCTCATCTTCCTCGCGGGCGCCTGCCCGCTGAACGCGGACGGCTCCACCGCCGCGGTCGGTGACTACGCCGGACAGGCGGCGAAAGCCGTCGAGAACCTGCGCACCGCGCTCGCCGACGCCGGCGCCGCGCTGCCGGACGTGATCAGCACCCGCGTCCTCGTCGCCTCCACCCGCCAGGAGGACCTGGTGGCGGCGTGGCAGGTGGTGCGCGACGCCTTCGGCGAACACGACGTGCCCAGCACGCTGATGGGCGTCACCGTCCTCGGCTACGCCGACCAGCTCGTGGAGATCGAGGCCGTCGCCGCGGTGGTGGACTAGCCGTCGCCGGTCCGCAGGCTGTGCGCGAGCACGGCGCGGATACGGCGGATGTCCGGACGGGCGCCGGTGAGCAGGATGTCCGCGCACAGGCCGTCTGTCCCCCGAGGCCGCGCCGACCGCGGGCGGGCTTATGCGGGCCGGCCGGCCTCGGCGAGGAATCCGTCGACGATGATCCGCAGCACCCGCGGGTACAGGTCGAGGGCGGACCGCTCCGGCCACAGCTCGCCGATGGCGGCCAACTGCGGTTGCCTGGACGGGTCGAGACGGCGCAGGCCGAACGCCAGGTCGGCGGAGCCGACTTCCGCGCGGCGGCGGTCCGAGCGGGCGCGTACGAGGACTTCGCCGACGGTGTAGTACCAGATGTTCCGGAAGACGTCGACCGCCTGCCCCTGCGTGCACCCGGCGGCCACCGCGCCGGCGACGATCGTCTCGACGATCCACAGCGCGGAGTCGCCGAGCCGCCCGATGAAGCCGTCCGCGGTCAGCGCCTCGGCCGCCCAGGGCCAGTCGGTGAGCGCGTCGTGCATCGTCGTGGCGGCGACGATGATCCGCTCGCGCGGGTCGTCGGGCAGCTCGGGGAGCGGGAGCTGGCCGAGGTGCTGGTTGACCAGCTCGACCACCAGGTCGTCCTTGTTGTGGACGTGGTGGTAGAGCGTCGTCGTCCCGACGCCGATCTCGGCGGCAAGCCGGCGGACCGTCAGTGTCTCCCAGCCGTCCTCGTCGATGACCCGGCGGGCCGCCGCGAGGATCTCGGCGCGCGACGTCGAGCGCGGCCGGCCGGTGCGGCCGGAGGGCGTGGGGGCGGGCTGTCGGCGGTCTCGTTGTCCGGGCACCGTCCCATCATGCTGCCCCGGAGCCTGCCGGGGAAATCGCCCCAGGTCAGCGACCACTCCGGCGGGTTGTCGGAGGGATGGGGTACTTTAGGAACGTGTTCCGGAACATGTTCCGGAAGTCGGACGGGGCACGGGAGGACTCATGACGGGGGAGCAGGCGGGGGCGGCGGGCCGGGAACGGGCGGCGGGCGGCTCCGGGAGCAGGGCGGAGGCAGGGCTCGTGCTCGCCACGGCTGCGGTGGCGCAGTTCCTGGTGTCGCTGGACCTCTCGGTGGTGAACGTGGGGCTGCCGGAGATCGGCTCCGCTCTCGGCTTCGGCGAGGTGGGTCTGACGTGGGTCATCCACGCGTATGCGCTCACCTTCGGCGGACTGCTTCTGCTCGGCGGCAAGGCCGCCGACCGGTACGGGCCCAGGCGAATGCTGCTCATCGGCCTCGGCCTGTTCGGCGTCGCCTCGCTCCTCGGCGGCCTCGCCACCGAGCCCGGCCACCTGGTTGCGGCGCGGGCCGCCCAGGGCGTCGGCGCCGCGGCTCTCGCCCCGGCGGGGCTGGCGCTGCTGACGGCGACGTTCCCGGGAGGGCGGGCGCGGGTCCGGGCGTTCGGAGTCTGGAGCGCGATGAACGCCGCGGGCGGCGCGCTGGGGGTGCTGATCGGCGGCGTGCTCACTCAGTACGCGGGCTGGCGCTGGGTGATGTTCGTGAACGTGCCGATGGTGCTGATCGCGCTGGCCATGACCTGGCGTGGCGTCGCGGCCGGCGGGTCACGGGGGCTCGCCGGCGGCGGGGAGCGTGGCGCAGAGCGGGGCCGTCCCGATGTGCTCGGGGGAGTGCTGGCGACGGGCGGGATGTCGCTGCTGGTCTTCGGCATCGTCCGTACCGACCGGCACGCGTGGACCTCCGCCGTCACGGTCACGACGCTGGCCGTGGCCCTCGCGCTGCTGACCGCGTTCGTCCTGGTCGAGCGGAACACCGGGCGCGATCCGTTGGTGCGGCTCGGCCTGCTCGCCAACCGCGCGGTGCTCGGCGCGATCACGTACACGCTGGTGATCGGTGGGGCGATGGCCTCGTCGTTCTACTTCATGTCGCTCTATCTGCAGCGGGTGCTGGGGACCGGGCCGGCGCAGACGGGCCTGCAGTTCCTGCCGTTCGCCCTCGGGGTGGTCGCCGGCTCGGTGCTCGCGGTGAAGCTCGGCTACCGGTGTGCGCCGAGGCATCTGCTCGCCGGGGGCGGGCTGCTGACGGCGGCGGGCTTCGCCTGGTTCGGCCTCGTCGACGCGGACGGTTCGTACGCGGCGGACGTTCTCGGGCCGTCGATCCTGGCGAGTGTCGGCTTCGGCCTCGTCCTCGGCCCGCTGGTCAGCGTCGCCACCGGCGGCGTCGCCGCCCACGAGGCGGGCATGGCCTCCGGCCTGCTCAACAGTGCCCGCCAGTTGGGCGCGGCACTGGGCCTGGCGGCCCTCGGCACCGTGGCCCACGACCGCACGGGAGAGGCCCGGACGCCGGAGGCCCTCAGCGCCGGGTACGCGCTGGGGCTGACGCTGTGCGCGGCGCTGCTGGTGGTGGCGGTCCTGATCGCCGCCACGGTGCTGCCGCGCCGCGCGGAGGGGGACCCTCCGCGCGGCGACGCGAACGGGACGCGGCCGGAGGACGGCGCGGTCGGCACAGAGCACCCCCCGTCGCCGCCGGACGCCCACGCGACGCAACCGCACGCCAGCGCGTCGCCCGTCTCTTCCCGCACGGTCTCCGGGCTTGTCCGGCCTCACCTCCGCGGGTTCGCCGCCGTCGTTCTCTTCCAGGTCGTCGGTGCCCTCGCCGGCCTCGTGCCGCTGCTCGCCGTCGTCGAACTGGGCCGTGCGCTGCTGGCCGCCGGTCCCGTCGACCGTGACCGCGTCTGGACCGTCGTCGCCGTGGGCGCCGCCGGGCTGTTCGTGCGGCTGCTGTTCACGGCCGCGTCGTCCGGCGCCGGGCATCTCCTCGACGGCCGGGTGCAGTTGACGTTCCGGCGCCGGCTGGCCGCCCGCCTGGGCAACGTGCCCATCGGCTGGTTCTCCCGGCGCCGCACCGGTGAGCTGGCCAAGGTGCTCCGGGAGGACGTGGGCGCGATGCACCCGCTCATCGCGCACGCGCCCAGCGAGCTGGTCTCCGCCTTCGTCGTACCGGGCGTCTCCCTGGCGTACCTCATCACCGTCGACTGGCGGCTCACGCTCGTCACGCTCATCCCGGTGGTCCTCGCCCTCGCGCACGTTCCGCTGTTCATGGCCCCCGCGCGGGTGCGCGACCAGGAGGAGTTCGACGCGGCCATGGGCCGGATCTCCAGCGCGTCCGTCGAGTTCGTGCAGGGGATCGCCGAGGTCAAGGCGTTCGGCGGCGGTGATCGCGCGCACCGCGCGTTCCGTTCCGCCGCCGACGACTTCGCCGACGTCTTCCAGCGGATGGTCCACGGCCTCTCGCCGATCGGGGCCGGCATGCAGGTGGCGCTGTCGCCGCCGTTCGTGCTGCTGGTCGTGCTCGTCGGCGGTACCTCCATGATCACGGCCGGTGCCCTGGCCCCCGCCGACCTCCTGCCGTTCCTCCTCCTCGGCCTCGGCCTCACCGCCCCCGTCGCCGCCCTCGGCCACGGCTTCGACGACCTGCAGGGCGCCCGCCGCGCCGTCGCGCGCATCCGGGACGTCCTCGACGTGGACCCGCTGCCGCAGCCCGCGCGCCCGCTCACGCCGCGGGGCCACCGCGTCGAGCTGCGCGGCGTCCACTTCGGCTACGGGCCGGAGCGTGACGTGCTGCGCGGGATCGACCTGGTCCTCGAACCGGGCAGCGTCACCGCGGTCGTCGGCCCGTCGGGCAGCGGGAAATCCACTCTGGTCCAGTTGCTGCCGCGGTTCTTCGACCCCGGCCGGGGCGCGGTCCTCCTCGGCGGCGTCGACCTCCGCGACATGGCCGGCGCCGACCTGTACCGCGCGGTCTCGTTCGTCTTCCAGGACGTCCGCCTGCTGCGCGCCTCCGTCGCCGACAACATCGCCCTCGCCGTACCGCAGGCGAGCAGGGAGGACGTCATCGGTGCCGCCCGCCGGGCGCACGTCCACGACCGGATCCTCGAACTGCCCCGCGGCTACGACACGGTGATCGGCCAGGAGGCGGAGCTGTCCGGCGGCGAGGCACAGCGTCTCTCCCTCGCCCGCGCCCTGCTCGCACGCACCCCCGTCCTCGTGCTCGACGAGGCGACCTCCTTCGCCGACCCGCAGACGGAACTCGCGGTGCGCCGCACCCTCGCGACTCCCGCAGGCGACGACAGGACGACGCTGGTCATCGCCCACCGCCTGGAGACCGTCGCCGAGGCCGACACCGTCGTGCTGCTCGCGGACGGGGCGATCGCGGAACAGGGCAGCCCGGCGGAGCTGCTGGCCCGAGGAGGTGCGTTCGCCGAGTTCTGGCGTACGCACCGGTCCGCGGCGGCAGACGCCGGTGAGCCCCGGCCCGAGACCCCGCCCGGCCCCGGCGCCCCGCCCGCCGCCGGACCCGCACCCACCCCCGCAAGGGCGACGGCCGGCCGCGGTGCCGTCCGGGAAGGAGACGAGCCCCGATGATCCGCACCCTGCTGCGGGTGCTGGGACACCGGCACGCCCGCCCGATGCTCGGGACCCTCGTGCTCATGCTGGCGACGGCGGTCGTGGAGGGGCTGTCCTACGCGCTGCTGGTCCCCGTGCTGCGCGCACTCTTCGGCAGTTCGCCCGAGGACGCCTGGCCCTGGCTGATCGCCTACGGCGCCGTCTTCGCGGTCTACGGCGTGCTGCGGTTCGCCGGGGACCTCGCCGGCTTCCGCGTCGGCGTCGAACTGCTGCGCGGGCTGTACCACCGGCTCGGTGACCACCTCGCCCGGCTGCCCGTCGGCTGGTACAGCCCGGGCCGCGTCGGCGAGGTCTCCGCCCTCGCCGGCCAGGGGGTGCTCCAGGCCATGAGCGTCATCGCGCACCTGCTGGCCCCGTCCGTCTCCGCCGCCGTGACCCCGCTGACGATCGTCGCCGTCATGCTCGTCTTCGACTGGCAGTTGGGACTCGCCGCGCTGGCCGCCGTCCCGGTGGTCGCCGCCGTGCAGGTCTGGACGAGCCGGTCGATGGCCGCCGCCGACGAGGAGCGCGCCGCCCGCGAACAGGAGGCCGCCGGCCGCGTCATCGAATACCTTCAGGCCCAGCCCGTGCTGCGCGCCGGCGGCAGGTCCGCCGAGCGGTTCCGGCTGCTGGACGACTCCCTGCACGACGTGCAGCGCGCCTCCCGCCGCACCACCCTGTCCGTGCTGCCGGGCGCCCTGGGCCTGGCACTCACGGTGCAGGCGCTCTTCACCGTCCTCCTCGCTCTCGGCGCCTACCTCGCACTCGACGGCGACATCGGCGCGGCCGACGTGCTGGCCCTCCTCGTTCTCGCCGCCCGCTGCGCGGACCCGCTGCTGTCCCTGTCGGACGTGGCGGGCAAGTTCCGCGCCGCGCACACCGTGGTGACGGGACTCGACAGGGTCCTGCGCACCGAGCCCCTCCCCGAAGCCTCCGACCCGGCCGAGCCTGCCGGTCACGCCCTGGAGTTCGACGCGGTCCGTTTCCGCCACGGCGACCGTACGGTCCTGGACGGCGTGTCTTTGACCGTCGCCGAAGGCGAACGCCTCGCGGTCGTCGGCCCGTCCGGCGCGGGCAAGAGCACCCTGCTGCACCTCCTCACCCGCTTCTACGACGTCGACGGGGGCGCCGTCCGCATCGGCGGCCAGGACGTCCGCGCGATCGCCACCGAGACCCTGATGTCCAAGATCGCCATCGTCTTCCAGCACGTGTACCTCTTCGACGGCACCATCGAGGACAACGTCCGCCTCGGCCGCCCCGACGCCACCCACGCCGAGGTCTGCGCCGCCGCCACCGCCGCCCGCCTCGACGAGGTGGTCGACCGCCTTCCCGGCGGCTGGGCGACCGGCGTCGGCGAGGGCGGCACCGCGCTCTCCGGCGGCGAACGCCAGCGCGTGGCGATCGCCCGCGCGCTGCTGAAGGACGCCCCCGTCGTCCTGCTGGACGAAGTCACCTCGGCGCTCGACCCTCTGAACGAGGCGGCGGTCCACCAGGGCATCGAACGCCTCATGGCCGGGCGCACGGTCGTCATCGTGGCCCACCGCATGCGCACGGTCCGCAGCGCCGACCGCATCGTCTTCCTCGACGCCGGGCGCATAGCCGAGGAGGGCACCCACGACACCCTCCTGGCCCGCAACGGCCCCTACGCCGCCTTCCACCACGCTGCCGGCACCCCAGCCGGCAACAAACCCCACCCCCCGGCCCCCGCCCCCACGGCCCCCTGACGATTGGCGCGGGGACACCCTCGACAGCCGAGGAGACCTATTCGTTCACTCTCCGTATGGGAAACGGGAAACAACCACATTCGCCTTGTTCCGCCCGAGTCCGGTGCCGCAGGCTGACTGATGCCGGCGATCGACGGCCGCGTGAGCGGTCCGGTCACGGGAGGCCGGATGCCTGAGCGCACCCACTGGTTCGGGCCCGAACTTCGCAGGCAGCGCCTGGCGGCAGGGCTCACGCTCGACCGGCTCGCCGCGCTGGTGCACTACAGCAAGGGCTATCTGAGCAAGGTCGAGACCGGGCAGAAGAGTCCCACGCCCGAGCTCGCCCGGTGGTGCGACACCGCGCTCGGCGCGGGTGGCGCGCTCGCCGGTCTCGTCCCCGAGCGCGCCGCGTCCCCCCGGCGCTCTCCTGCGAACCATGACGGTGAGGTGTGGTCGTTGCGCATGCACAAAGACGGTTCGAACCGGTTCGAGTCGACGGCGGGCCGGCGCGCCGCCGCGGCCGGCGCCGGCCTCGACGCCGCCGCGGTCTTCGCGCACGACACCGGCCGCGAAGCCGCCCCCGCCTTTGCGCTCGACGCCCGTGGGATACGTGCGTCCGCCGACGCCGGGGGGACGACCCTGGTCGAGGCGTCCCGCGCGATGTTCTCCCAGTTCCGCCGCCTCGGCCAGACGGCCGGCCCTGCGCTCCTGCTGCCCGCGCTGATCGCCCAGACGCACACAACCGAGCAGCTCGCCCTGCGCTGCGGCCCGCGCACCCGCCGCGAACTTCTGGTCCTGTCCGCCCGGTTCGCCGAGTACACCGGCTGGATGGCCCAGGAGTCCGGCGACGACGAGGCCGCCCTGTGGTGGACCGACCGGGCCGTGGCACTGGCGGAGGCCGGCGACGACCGCCACCTGGCGGCGTACGGTCTGGTCCGGCGGGCCCTCGTCAGCCTGCTCCGCGGCGAGGTGGCGCGGGCCGTCGACCTCGCCGGGCAGGCCCGCAACAGGGACGCTCCGCCCCGTATCCGCGGCCTCGCCGCCCAGCACGAGGCTCAGGGCCACGCGCTCGACGGCAACTACAGCGCGTCCATGCACAGCCTCGACCGGGCCCGCGAACTCCTCGCCCTCGATGGGCCTGACCCCGCGGAGCCGGTCGTCGGCGCCTCCCATGTCGCGGACGTGGTGTCGCTGTACACCGGCTGGTGCCTGTACCACCTCGGCCGCCCCCAGCGCGCCGCCGACTACCTCGCCCGGGAGACGGCCCGCATGCCACCCCACGCGTTACGCAGCCGCACCCGCTCCGGCGTCCGGCTGGCCCTCGCGCACGCGGCGTCCGGCCAGGTCGAGCACGCCTGCGACCTCCTGCGTCCCCTCCTCGGCCACGCCGCCCTCGTCCACTCCGCCACCATCGCCGCCGACCTCCGCCGCACGGCCCGCATCCTGGGCCGCCACCCGCGCAACGCCGCCGTACGGGAGCTGAGCCCTGACCTCACCGCGGCCCTGACCGCCACCGCGCCACGTACCACCCGCTGACCCACACCACCCGTTCCACCACCACAGGTACGAAAGGACACCCCGCCATGCCCGAAATCTTCATCAACTACCGCACGAGCGATGGCAAGGACGCCGCCTACGCGATCTACCACGAGCTGACCCGCCGCTTCGGCGACGGCATGGTCTTCCTCGCCGCCCAGTCCATCCCCCCGGGCGAGAACTACAACGACGCCCTGACCAAGGGCGTCCGCCGCAGCAGCGTCCTGCTGGCGCTGATCGGCGCCGGCTGGACCGACACCGTCCACCCCGCCCGGCCGGGCACCAGGGCGCTCGACCACGAGGACGACTGGGTGCGCCGCGAGATCGAGGAGGCCTTCGCCTACGGCGTCGCCGTCATGCCCGTCCTCGTCGGCCGCAGCACCGAGCAGCTCGACCCTGCCCGGCTGCCGGAGAGCATCGTCGCGCTGGCGGACTGCCAGTACATGCGCTTCACGTTACGCACCGCCCGCCACGACCTTGCGCTCATCGGCGACCAACTCGCCAAGCAGGTTCCCCAACTCGCCGCCGCCGACCGCGGCAGCGATCCCGCCGCCGCCTCGGCGGAGCCCTCCGCGGACGCCGTGCCCGGGTCCGACGACGCCGCCCGCGGCATGCACAACACCGGCCAGAGCGGCGGCATCGGCAACATCAGCGGCCGTATCGGCACCGTCGTCGGCGAGGCGAACGCCCCGTTCCACACCGGCTCCGGCGACCAGATCAACGGAGACCGGATCGACGGCGACCAGATCAACGGCCCCCAGGTCAGCGGCGACGGCAACATCGTCGGCGGCAGTGACCACGGCGGCATCGACCAGAACTTCGGCCCCGCGCGCCGCCGCCGGGAGAACGACCGATGACGGACTTCGGCACCTTCGTCTCCCAGGCGTACGCCCCGTTCCACAGCGGTCCGGGCGACCAGTACGTCTTCATCGCGGAGATGGCCGAGGCGTCCCAGCGCCTCGGCACCCACGGCGAGGACCGGCGGGCCATCGCCGAGCGGCAACTCCATTTCCTCTACCAGCGCTTCGTTCCGCCCCGGCGGCTCGGCGAGGCGCGCGGTCTGCTGCGCGACAACCGCACCGTCGTCCTCTCCGGAGAACCGGGCGTGGGACGCCGCTCCGCAGCGCAGATGCTGCTGTACGAACGGACCACCGCCGACGCCGGCATCCACGAGGTCGACCCGGAAGACGGCGAGGAGGGACGGGCGACGCTCGACCGTCGGGCCGTCGCCGAGGGCGACCGTCTGCTGCTCGACCTCTCCGGCTGGGAGGCGACCCGGTTCCTCGGATTCCAGAGGGAGTTGTCCGCCTTCCGCGCCGTCGTCGAGGAGCGCCACGCGCGGCTCGTCGTCGTGCTCTCCCCGCACCTCGACGGCTCCCTGACCGCGGAGTTGCAGCGGCTCTCGGTGCACCTGGGCCGGCCGCGCGCTGACCACGTGCTGCTGCGCCACCTGCGCCGGGAAGGCATCACGCCGTCACCGTCCGCACTCGCGGCGCCCGCTCTCGCCCGCTTCCTCGCCGCCGCCCCGATGCGCGACGTCGCGCGGCTCGCAGATCTCATCCGACGTTCCCGGGACGACTCGCCCGACCGATCCTTTGGTACCTGGTGGCCCGACCGGCTGGCGCAGCTTGCGGAAGACGACCCGCGTGATCCCGAGTTCATCAGCGGGCTGGCCGACGGACGGCAGCGGGCGCTGGTACTGACCGTCGCGATGTTCCACGGCTCCGCCCCGGACACCGTCTTCCACGCCGTGACCGCACTGCTGGCGGCGCTCGGCCATCCCGAGGACGAACGCCCCCGCCTGGACCGGGCCGATCTCAACGCGGAGCTGAGCAACCTCGGTTGCGTCGCGGGTAGCGGCGGCCGGGTGCGCTTCACGGAGCCCGGCCGCGTCCGAGCGGTGCTCACCCACTTCTGGTCGTACTTCCCCGACCTGCGGCCCCAGTTCCGTACCTGGGTCGCGCACTGCGTCCGGAGCATGCGGCTGGACCCCGAGGAACGGGACCGGCTCATCGGCAACTTCGCCGAGCAGTCGCTACGCACCGGCCATCCCGGGGAACTGGTCGCACTCGCCCGCGAGTGGACCCCCGAGGGAACGGGTGGGTGCATGCCAGACGCCGTGCAGGCGCTGGCGGCCGGGCTGCGCCACGATATCCAGGGCCGCGCCGTACGGCAGCAGATCCTCATTCAACTGAGGAAAGAGAGCCTGTCCCGGGCGTACCGAATGGCACTGACCCTCGTCTGTTCCGACGTCATCGCCGTGACCCATCCGGACGAGGCGCTGGTCCGGCTGCACTACCTGGCGCGCGCCGAGGACGACGGCCCCCGCCGCCCCGCGCTCGACGCCCTGCTCAGCCTGGCGACCAGCGAACCCCGCCTCTGCGCCCTGCTGCTCTCCCGCCTCACCGCCTACGGCATGGGCCCCGCCGGCTTCCGGCGGCCGTCCGAGGCCCGCATCTTCCTCGCTCTCGCCGACGCGGCGGCCCGGTACCCGGCCCTGTGCGCCGACCCCTCTGCCCGAGGGCGGCTGACCGAGTGCTGGGCCACCGTGTTCGCGCACCGCCCGTACGAGGAGTGGATGCCGCACGCCCGTTCCTGGCTGGAGGCCGTCCTGACCGCGGGAGCGGACCGCGAGGCGCTGCTCACGACGCTGGCCACCGCCGCGGCCCCGTTCCCCACGGCCGCGGGCCGGACGTACCTCCTCTCACAACATTGGGCGCTTGAGCCCGGCACCGATCGCGCCCGGCGCCGCGACGTGGCCGAGCACTACCGCCGATGCCTCGACATCTCCCAGGGCATCGGCGGTAGGCCCGTCGCAGACCCGCCCTCCGACCGCGACGACCGCCCGGAGGCCGCCCGATGAGTTCCGGTCACCGCACCCTGACGGTCTTCCTCACCGTCATCTGCCTGCTTGTCCTCACCATCGCCGGCCTCGCCACCGACTGGCCCCGCTGGTACTGGCCCGCCCTTGGTGCCACAGCGCTGACCGGTGCCGTCGCCGCCGCCCGGGCGGGCGCCGCCCGCGGCGACCGGATCCTGCCCGAAGCAACCCTGGAGCCCGACCTCCCGATACCTCCCCCGCCGCGTCAGGAGCACCGCGTCACGAACGTCGCGCTGCCCAGCGCCATGCCCGACTACGATTTCCTCTTCTCCGCCACCGTGCGCTGGATCCCGCAGGAGTGCGGGACCCCGCACTTCGACCCCTGCGGCCTCGCGGTGCATGCCGTTCTGCTGCGCGCCCGGGAGTTCGCCGCCCGGCAGTCACCGCGGTCGCCCGCCATGGCGCAGCACCAGCTCAACGGCGTACTGAGCGTCATGGAACCGGATGCCTCGGGCCGTGTGCTGGCCATGGCCAAGGACGTCGGCCTTGTTCTGTCCGACTCCGACCGGGAGCGCCTGAGCAAGCTGTCGGACGTACGCAAGGACGAGGACGTCTGGGAGCACGAGCGCAACTACGAGCGGAACAAGCGCATGTATCTCTCCGACGACGTGCTCAAGGATCCCGGCAGTGCGGTCGTCTGGTGGCTCGCGCGCAACGGCGAGCAGGTGGAGGGCACGGTGGAGCGCATCGGGCTGCTGGCGCAGCTCTCCGCCGCGGCCAACAACAGCGAGGTGGCTCCGCCCTTCCGCGACCTGCTGGAGGCGCGGGAGCAGGAGCCCGTGACGGAGGAGGCACCGCAGCCGGAACACGCGCCGGGGCCGGAGGAGGCGGTCGTGCCACCGGAGGAGTGGGTGGCCGAGCAGATGATGCGGTGGCTCGGGTTCAACAGCGACGATCCCGAGATGGTCCATCTGGCGGCGCGTGTGGCCGAGGGCGTACGGGCAACGGGAAGAAAGGACGAGGCGGACAAGTTCCTCCGAGTCTTCGCAGCGCCAGAGCCGCCGCCCGACGAGGACGGTTCCTTCCCGCACGCGGGCTGAACACACCGTGACAGCAGGGCGCTCCCTATAGCCTCGCGCCCCATGCCCGACAGGGGGAGGGTCGCGCTGGTGCCGTCCGTGTGCGCCGGCGCCAATGCCGGTGCGCCCGCGCTTCGTTGCGCGGCGTGCGATCAGATGCTTCGACACCCCTCGGGGCGTCAGCAGGCACCGCCACCGCGGACGAGTGTGCGGCCGCCGTCGGCACGCTGTGCCCCGAGGGCGCGCTGCTGCCCCACCAGGCCGCGTCCGAGAAGCGCTGCTGACCGCCCGGGGTCCTCGGGGGCGTACGCCGGGCGGCCGTACGCCGACGGGCCGCGGTCCCGTCGGCGTATCCGCATCCGGCCAGGCGTACCTCCGACGACTACCGGGTGCCGCAAGCCGGGGTGGCGCCGGCCGGGCGCGGGTTCACCCCCTGGCGGACGCCGTTCCGAAGGTGTCGATGCCCGTCAGCTCCGCCGACAGCGCCCACAGCCGGGCGGCCTGGTCCGGGTCGGTGGCGTAGTCGCGTACCCCCGAGTGCATCTCCTGCCCGCGGTCGGGGTCGGTCAGCTCGGCGATGTCGCAGTCCTCGCAGTAGACGCCGCCGAGGCCGTCCAGTTGCGGTGAGGTCGCCGCCCAGACCTGGGTGGCGGCGCCCTGCTCGATGGACTTGAATGCGCCGCTGAGGTTGCCCTCCTCGTCGATCCAGCCCTGCGCGATCTGCTCCTCGCGCGGAACGTGGCGGGCGAGTTCGGTGAGAATCTCTCCGGGGTGGACGCTGAAGGCGCGTACGCCGTGATCCCGGCCGAGGGCGTCGAGATGGACGGCGAAGAGCGCATCGGCGGTCTTCGACTGGCCGTAGGCCAGCCACTTGTCGTACGGCTCGGCGCGGAAATGCGGGTCGTCCCAGCGGATGCCGGAGAGGTGGTGGCCGCGGGAGGACAGGGCGACGACGCGGGCGCCGCCGCCGCGGACCAGGGCGGGGCGGAGGTGGTTGGTGAGGGCGTAGTGGCCGAGGTGGTTGATGGCGAACTGCCCCTCCCAGCCGTCCGGGCCGACGCGGGTCTCGGGGGTGGCCATGACGCCGGCGTTGTTGATGAGGATGTCGAGGGAGCGGCCGGAGGCGAGGAACCGGTCGGCGAACCCGCGGACGCTGTCCAGGTCGGCGAGGTCCATCTCCTCGACCTCGACACCGGCCCCGGCCCCGCCCCCGTTTCCGGCACCGGCCCGGCCACCGCCGGAGCCGGCGCCCGTCAGCCCGGCGACCGCCTCCTCGGCGACGTCGCGCCGCCTGGCCGGTACGACGACGCGGGCCCCGGCCCCGACGAAGGCGCGGGTCGTCTCCAGTCCCAGGCCGACGTAGCCGCCGGTGACGACGGCGAGCCGGCCGCTCAGATCGACGCCCCGCAGGACGTCGGCGGTGGTGCTCCGGGCATTGAATCCGGAGCCGATGTGGTGCTGCGGAGTGGTCGTGTGCGTCATGTCTCGGACGCTACGACTTAGAGGGCGCTCCACCGCAAACGCGACACGGTCGGAGGGCCGGTCTCGCCCCCGACGGCCTCCTCTGGCCCCCGGGGAGGCGGACCGGGGGGCCTCAGGGCCCGTCGGTCCCCGGCGGCGCGACCTGCTGGTCCGTCTCCTGCGCCGGGAAGGAGTGGTCCCGGTCGTCGTCCTCGGCCATCGCGGCGCCCGCGGAGACCCCGAGGGCGCCGTCCGCGATCACGAGGCCGGCGACCAGCCGGGCCCACTGGGCGCGCAGCCGCGAGCGGGGTGTGGACAGCACGGCGTCGATGCCGGACTCCAGGCCGCCCAGCGAGGCCGCCGTCGTGAGGAAGTCGGGAAAGTAGCCCCGCGGCGGCATCACCGGCCGCAGCATCCGCAGCGCGGACCGGCCGCGGGTGCACTCCCGCGTACGCCAGGCGCGCAGCGCGGGACCCGGCTCCGTTCGGTGAGCTGATGCACGCTGAGAACGGTCTCCCCCAGCGGGTCCGGACCGTCGGCGATCCGGGTGCGCGCCAGGTCGGCGGCGGTGACATGCACGCGCAGCACAGGCCCTCCGCCGTGTCGTGTCCCGTCTGGCGGGCACGTCCCCGTTTCCCGGTCCTTCCTGCGCCGGGAGATCCCGGCGGTGCGTGGCGGACCCGGACCCCCGTCCCGGGTCCGCCGGCACCGACGGTGCGGAACGGCCGGGGAACGACCGTTCTCCGGGGAGAGTAGTCTGGAGAACGGTCGTTCTCAAGCGGCCGGACACTGCCGCGACAAGATCGGGACAGCGCCGGTACGTTGTGGACGACGCAGCGGTGCGACGGGCGGCACGCCGGCGTACGGCCGGCGGAACGGAGCGGGGACATGGACGACGCGGACAACGAGGCCGCCCGGCAGCGCGTACTCGAAGCCGCTGACCGGCTCTTCTACGCCCACGGCATCCGCGCGGTCGGCATGGACCGGATCCGCGACGCCGCCGGCGTCTCCCTCAAGCGGCTGTACGGCTGCTACGCCTCCAAGGACAAGCTGGTCGAGGCGTACCTGCGGCGACGCGACCGCTGGGTGCGCGGGGAACTGGCCGACTTCGTCGCCAAGGAGACCACCGGTCTGCCGCGGGAGCGGGCGCTGGCGGTCTTCTCCTGGCTGGAGTGGTGGTTCGGCGAACCGGACTTCCGCGGCTGCCCGTTCACGAACGCCTTCAACGAGGTCGGCGCGGACAGCCCCGGCGCCGCCGCCGCGGTCCGCGACCACCAGCTCGCCGTCAGCACGTACCTCCGCGGCCTGATCGCCGCCACCGGGGTCCCGGACCCGGACACGGTCACGAACCGCTTCCTGGTCCTGTACTCCGGCTCCCTCACGTTCGCCGCCATCTCCGGCAGCACCGCCCCGGCGAGATACGCGCGCGAGACCGCGGCGGCGATCCTGCCCGAGGACACCACGCGCGGCTGAGCCGGCCGGCGGCGCCGGGAACGCGCCGCCGGACCCGGGCCGGCCGCAAGCCGCCGCATGACCGGCTTGACGTCGCGGTCGTCTGGAGGTCAACGGAAGAAAACAGAGGATGACACCATCCGGGCACTTCTCATCCATTTTCTGTCATGTGATGTATCGCCCCGAGTGCGCTGCCAGGGTGTACGCGGATGCTGCGCCCTATGCAGCCTGACTCCCGTCAGCCCGTCCCGGAACCCCGGGCGGCTGCGAACCTCCCCATGCCGGATCGCCCCATGCGTCACCGGGCGGACCGCGCGCCGGCGGTTCATCGGGACGACGGACCTGAGGGGCGGTCATGACGCACTTGCCGCCGCTCCGGCGGACCGTGTCGGTCGTGGCGGCGACCGGCCTCACGTAGTGCGAGACCGCTGCCCACTTCCCACCAGGGCAAGCGGAGATCCACTACGTCGAGGAGAGACATGACCGCGTCGCCGGCCGGCCAGCAGGAGCCCGGCATCAACATTCCCTTCAGTCACATCCACGAGCGGCTGCTCGCCGCCGAGGGCAAGGTGCAGGAGATGGCCTCCCGGGCCGCCGAACTCGAGCGGTCCAACCGTGACCTGGAAGCCCGGATGCGCTCCGTCGAACGCGTGCTCTGGGGGCTGGGCGGATCTCTGACGCTGGTGAGCGCCCTCCTGCTCTACGTGCTGGGCAGTTAGCTCCGGGTCAGGCGAGGAGTATGCACATGAGCACAGACGCAGAAGGGCCGTACCCTTCTCCCCCGACACCCGACTGGCAGGCCCGGTGGATCGACGCCGTGCTCGCCGAGGAGGGCGCCAACGTCCCCCGGGGCGCCCTGGAGAACATCGCTCCGTTCATCGTCTGGCCGAAGGGGTCGCTGACCAGGGGGGAGCACGGCGTACGCAGGCTA
Source organism: Streptomyces sp. CNQ329 (assembly GCF_000482585.1). Classification (NCBI taxonomy): domain Bacteria; kingdom Bacillati; phylum Actinomycetota; class Actinomycetes; order Kitasatosporales; family Streptomycetaceae; genus Streptomyces; species Streptomyces sp. CNQ329. Next base: position 134,263 of record NZ_AXVU01000006.1, read on the forward strand.
CGGGCCGGTATCGCCCGGAGGATCAGAGCCGAGGCCGGCGACCTGCTCGTCATGGACGTACGGATGCACGGCGTCGGGGGCGTGGTCTGGGAACACAACGAACGGATCAGCTCCACCTGGCGGTCCGTCGCCGACCCCGCCTCCGCGGGCGAGCACACACGGCAGCCCCTGGTGCGCCCGTGGATCCGGAGCACCGAGGACGGCCGCGAGGTGACGTTCTCCGCGCTGGAGAGCACCGCCCCCGACCGCCGGTCGCTCGTCGCCAGGGTCGAGCGTGCGGCCGCGGAACTCGAGAACCGCGACGGCCACCGCTCCTACGACCTCAAGGAGGACCTGGTCCTCAACGGCCAGCAGGAGCCCTGCCTCTACGTCCCCCAGCAGACCCGCCTCACAGAACCACCGCCCGAGCACCCCGACGGCCGGCCGCTCCATCCGGGCGCGTACTGGGGCTGGATGGCCGTCCGCGGCAACAACCGCACCTGGCGGCGACAGGAACTCTTCGACGTCTCCTCGGCCGAGGTGCTCACAGGAGTGCCGTTCAAGAAGCTGGCCGAGGAGGGCGGGGACATCTCCCTGAACCCCGCCTACTGGCTCAAGGCCCTCTCCCGCCGGCTCAACCAGGAGTACGCGGAGGCCGTGGCGCAGGGCCACGACGACGCACCGGCCGTCCGCGCCTCCCGGGTCGCCGAGGTCACGGCCCAGTTGGTCATCGGCTGCCCCGAGCCGCAACGCCTCTACCGCATCGTGCAGGGCAGCAACCGCCGTGAACACATCCACCCGCCACTGGAGTTCGCGCCGAACGACCGCAGCCGCGCGCTGGGCCGCACCGTGCTCGGCGTCTATGTCGCCGACGGCATCATGGACGAGCTGACGGCCGATGTGCTCTCCGGCACCACCCCCGTCCGTGCGCTGCCCGGGGTGGCGTCCGACGCCTCGGTGTCCGAGCTCCGCGATCTCCGGTCGATGCTGCTCCTCACCCACCTGTTTCCGACCAAGGAGCCGCAGCGCAGGCTGATCCGGCGGGCCCTGAGCGAAGGCATGCCGTCCCAACTGACCAGCCGGGAGGTCCGCCTTCGCGCCCGCGCCTGGTCCGCCATGACCTCGGAGTCGTACCCCGCTGCCTGGAACCCGCGCATCGCGGAGACCTTCAAGGTGACGGACGCACGCAAGGGGTTCTCACCCTCCCCGCGCCGGCTCCCCGAACTCCTCGACGCCGCGGACACCGACGACCACGCCTTCGAAGAACTGATCGCCTTCCGCGCCGCGCACTGGCTGGCGGCCTTCGACATCATCGACGCCGACCGCGGCTCCCTCACCGGCCAGAAAACCGACGACGACGACGGCACCAGAGCCGAACGCGTCCGGCGTACGGTCGGTAACAGCCTGAACGCCCTGCGCAAGCACCGCAGGAGGGCCGTCGGTCTGCTCCGTGAGATCGCCCTGGCGATGGATGAGCAGGATCGCAGGCCCAGGAAGATCGACGACCAGGGGAATCCGTACGAGGGGACCGCCACCAGGGCGTGGTTCAACCGGACCTTCCCCAAGGAGGACGGAACACGGAGCTACAAGCCCCGCGGTGAGGACGCCGCGGCGGCCCCCGCGCCTCTCCCCGGCACGATCCCCGCCGTGGGGCGCACCGACCCGACCCGTGTCGCTCAGGTGGAGGAGACCCCGGCCCAGACCGTCGTGCGGCTCGCCGAAGACCTCGGCAAGGGCGTCGGCGATGTGAAAGCTCTCGCCAGGGACCTCAACGACCTCGTCGCCCAGCTCAACGACCAGGCGAGGGAGGCGGGCATGGACCATCCCCTCAGCCGCGACCAGGCCGAGGCCGCAGCCCTGGACCTCACGTACTCCCTCGGGGTGCTCCGCGAGCTTCCGGAGCAGATCCACTCGATGGCCAGGCCCGACTGACCTGTGCGGCGGCGCGCCCAGGCGCCGCCACCCGCGTGCGCCCGCCGCAGCGGGAGCCAGGCGTGTCCGGAGCCGCACGGACCTGCGGATCCACGCATCGCAGTGTGGTGCCCCCGGCAGGATTCGAACCTGCGACACCCGCTTTAGGAGAGCGGTGCTCTATCCCCTGAGCTACGGAGGCCCGGTAGTCGGCCTGGGGACAGGTTAGCGGATCACCCGGATGCGCGGGGCGCTCGGCCGGGGGGTGCGTTCGGTGGGGGCGCTGGGTGGTCAGCGGTCCGGGTGTCGTGCCGGGTCCTTGGGGTTCCGCGGGTGTTCGCGGTGCTGTTGGATGACCGCCTTCGCCCTGCTCTGCAGGCGGGTCGCCTCCTTACGGAGGGTGGGCACCGCCTGCATGAGTGCTTCTCCCGGGCAGTTCGTCTCGTACCCGTCAATATGGCCGAAGACCGTCGGCAACCGGACCGAGGAGTCCTTCGGAAACCTGCTGCTGTTGTCCGTCGAGACGAGCCGGGCCTGGTCGGCCGGGGTGGTTCCGGTGAGGCCCAGTTTCCAGGCGGTGAGGGCGGCGAGGGAGTGCCGCAGCGGCTTCGGTACGGGCGCGCCCTCGGTGTAGGTGCCTATCGCGGCGATGCCGGTCGTGCCCCGGTTGAGGCCGATGGTGTGGGCCCCGACCACCGGGCGGTCCACGCCGCCCTGGCGGCCCTCGTAGATCCTGCCGCACTTGTCGACCAGGAAGTTGTAGCCGATGTCGCCCCAGTCCCTGGCGACGGCGTGGGTGCGGTACATGTCGCGTATGAGGTGCGGGCTGTCCGAGCAGTCGTAGTCGTTGGAGTGGCCCGTGTGGTGGAGGACCACGGCGTGTACGGCGTCCGCGTAGCGGGGTTTCTGGTCGAGGAGGCGCGGGTCGGCGCCCCATTGTTCGCGGGTGATGACCGGGGGCTCCAGCACGTCGGCCAGGGTGAGAGGGGCAGCCGGGGCGTGCGGGGGGCCTGGGGCGGGGGTCGGAAGGGCTCGGATGGGCAGGGTGCCGGCGAGGGCCAGGGTGGTCAGCCCGGCCGCGATCGCGGCTCCGGCTCCGGTGGCCGTCCAGCGCTGGCGCCGGTGTATGCCAGAACCTCGCGCTCTTCTCATATCCGTCCAAGGTGAGGGTTCCCCTCCCGTCCCGCCCGTCGGACTGCTCTGAACGGGGGTGCACGTTCCGTGACGCCCCTGTACGGATACGCCGTGGCGGCTTCCTGCCCCGGTCCTGGTGCCCGGGGTGCCGGAGGGGTGCGTCTGCCGGGTGGTGTCTTTCGCCGTTCGAATTGAACGCGTACGGTCAAGTTGTACGCCGCAACGAACCGGAGGACCCCTGCATGCGCCCACGCCGTGCTCTGCTCGTCCCCCTTTCCGCCGCGCTCGCCGCCCTCCTCGCCCTCCCCCTCACCGCGCAGGCCGCCCCCCGGGCCGCGTCCGCGCCCCTCGACGTCGACGTGCTCTCGGGCCGCCCTGGCACCGTGACCGGCGGCGACGCGCTGCTCCGGGTCGAAGCCCCCGACACCGGCGACGTGCGGATCCGGCTCAACGGGCGGGACGTCACCCCGCTCTTCGCCCCCGCCGGCCCCGGCGCCCTCACCGGCGTCGTCGACGGCATACGCGACGGGCGCAACACCGTCACCGCCACCGCCCCCGGCCACCGGGAGGCCCGGCTCACGCTCACCGGCCACCCCGCGCAGGGCCCCGTCTTCTCCGGTCCGCACCAGCAGCCCTTCGTCTGCGAGACCGGCGCCTTCCGGCTGCCCGTGATCGGCGGCACCCTCGGCGACCCCCTCGACGCCGACTGCTCCGCCGAGACCCGCGTCGACTACTTCTACCGGAACACCGCCGGCGCCTACACCGCCTGGCCCGCCGGCGCCACCGACTACCCCGACGACCTCGGCCGGACCACCACCTCCACCGGCCGCACCGTGCCGTTCATCGTGCGCATGGAGACCGGCACGGCCAACCGCGGCATCTACCAGTCCACGATCCTCCACGACCCCCTCGCCGAGCCCGCCCCCGATCCCCGCACCCGCCCCGCGGGCTGGAACGGCCGTGCCGTCTACACCCTCGGCGGCGGCTGCATCGGCGGCTGGTACCGGCAGGGCAGCACCACCGGCGGCGTCACCGACGCCTTCATGCTCGGCCGCGGGTACGCCGTCATGTCGTCGTCCCTGAACGTCTTCGGCGTCAACTGCCACGACCTCACCGCCGCCGAGACCGCCATGATGGTCAAGGAGCGGTTCACCGAGGCGTACGGGCCGGTCGACCACACCATCGGCTTCGGCTGCTCCGGCGGTTCGTACCAGGCGTACCAGATCGTCGACAACTACCCCGGCATCCTCGACGGCATCCTGCCCGCCTGCTCCTTCCCCGACGTCGGCTTCGCGATGACGAACCGCGTCACCGACACCCGCCTGCTCACCGAGTACTTCGCCGGCGACACCGACCTGGCGTGGACCGAGGAGCAGAAGCGCGCCGTCACCGGCTTCGCCTCGTACGCCGTCGCCACCGGCACCCAGGGCGACGCCGCGCGCATCGACCCGCAGGGCAACTGCGGCGCCCTGCCGGAGGAGTTGCAGTACGACCCGGAGACCAACCCCGGCGGCGCGCGCTGCGACCTCTACGACCACGCCCTCAACGTCTACGGCCCCGACCCGCGCACCGGCTTCGCCCGCCGCCCGCTCGACAACGTCGGCGTGCAGTACGGCCTCGGTGCCCTCGCGGCCGGGACGATCGACAAGCAGCAGTTCCTGGAGCTGAACGCGCGCATCGGCGGCTACGACCACGATGCCCGTATCGTCGACGCCCGTACCACCGCCGACCCGGTCGCGACCCGCACCGCGTACCGCACCGGGCGGCTCACCAACGGCGGCGGCGGCCTCAAGGACGTGCCGATCATCGAGTACCGGGCGTACGTCGACGACGCCCCCCGCGGCGACACCCACCTGCGCTACTACTCCCTGTCCATGCGCAAGCGCCTGGAGAAGGCCAACGGCACCGCGGCCAACATGGTCAGCCTCATGGAGGACGGCCGCTACGGCGGCCAGAGCACGGCGAGCCCGCTGGTCCGCCACTCCCTCACGATGATGGACCGCTGGCTCACCGGCCTCGCCGCCGACACCTCCGCGGCCCCGCGTATCGACAAGATCGTGGCGGCGAAGCCCGCGGAGCTGCGGGAGGGGTGCAACACCCGCGACGCCGAACCCCGGTTCGTCGCCGAGACGCTGGACCGCGATCCGGACAGCACCTGCGAGCGGCTCTACCCGTCGCACTCCTTCCCGCGCGAGGTCGCGGGCGAGGACATCGCCACGGACGTGATCAAGTGCCGTACGGAGCCGCCGCGGCGGGACACGTACGCGAAGGAGTACGGCGTGACGTGGACGGACGCCGAGTGGCGGCGCCTGCTGACCGTCTTCGACCGGGGCGTGTGCGACTACTCCCGGCCGGGGGTGGGACAGCAGGGGCTGGCGGGAACCTGGCTCTCCTTCTGACCGCTTCCGTCCGGATCCCTCATCTGAGGGTCTGCGCAGTTGGACGGGCAAAAGGCTCAGAAGGCTCTCATCCGGTTCTCAGGGAGCCTCGGTAGCCTGCATCCATGAGTGGAATGGCACCTGCAGGGTGGTATCCCGACCCGGACCGGAGCGACGAGAAGTCGCCGAGGGAGCGGAGGTGGGACGGTGAAGGCTGGACGGACGAGGTCAGGCCCGCTGCTGTCGCCCCAGATGTCCCTGCGCAGAGTCCCGTGGCGGGCACCGGGCCCGCCGTGCAGGACGCTCCGCCCGGCGGCGGGCCGGAGGCGCCCACGGAAGTCATATCCGGCGGCCACGCGGAACCCCTCGGTCCCGAGGGGCCGTACGGCAGGAAGCGCTGGACGGGCAAGCGCCCGCTCGCGCTCGGCATCGCCATCGGCGTGGCCGCCGCGGCGCTCGTCGGCGGCGGCGTCGCCGGCGGGTACGCGCTGTGGGGCGGCGACGACGGCGACGAGGCCGGCGGCGGTGGCCCCGTGGTCTACGGGCCGGACGGCGAGCGCCGCTCACCCGGCCCCGGTGAAGGGCCCGACGGCGGCTCGGGCGGCGGGCCCGGCCAGTCGCCCGATCCGCAGGACCCGGAGGGCGGCGACCGGGATCCCGGCGCCCCCGAGGGCGGGCAGCCGCCGAGGGAGATCCCCACCGAGGACGGCTTCGCCACCGACCTGGCCAGCGGCATCAAGATCCCGGTGCCGGACGGCTGGAAGGGGCAGTCCGGGCAGATCGGCGCCTCGGTGTCGGTGGGCGAGTACAAGTGCCCGACGTCGCCGAAGGACACCTGCGTACGCGGCGGGGTGAACTCCGCGCCCGCCCTCGCCCTGGGCATCGGCGCGACCAGCCCGAAGAGCATCGCCGAGAAGGACATCGAGCCCAACGCGGAGGCGTCCTACGGCGAGGAGGCGTACGGGGGCATCACCTCGCACGAAGAGGTGGAGTCCGGCGAGGTCGAGGTCGCCGGCGAGAAGGGCTACCTGGTGCGCTGGAAGGTCGTGACGAAGGAGGGCGACGACGGCTACGTGCAGTCGCTGGCGTTCCCGTCCCCGGCGAACCCGGACACGCTGGTCCTCGTCCGCGCCGGTTTCGACATCGGCGACGAGGCGCCCGCGCTGGATGAGCTGGAGGAGATCACGGACGGCATCGAGGAGTCCGAGGGCGGCGCGGGCCTGCCCGGCGGAGGCGGCCGGCCGGCGAGCTACGCGCGGCACTGAGCGCGCGGCGGTGACCGGGCGGGGGACCGGGCGGGGCGGCACCGAGCCGCCCCGCCAGTCCCCTTCCGCCGGTGCCGGAGGCCCCGCCGCTCACCCCTCGTACAGCCCCTCGATCTCCGCCGCGTACGCCTTCTCCACCGCATGCCGCTTCACCTTCAGCGACGGCGTCAGCATCCCGTTCTCCTCCGTGAACTCCCCGTCCACGATGACGAACCTGCGGATCGACTCCGCCCGCGACACCGCCTCGTTCGCGTAGTCCACCGCCCGCTGCACCTCCGCCCGCAGCGCCGGGTCGTCCCGCAGCTCCGCCGCCGGCGTGTCCCGGGGCCGCTTCCGTACCGCCAGCCAGTGCGCCACGGCCTCCGGCTCCAGCGTCACCAGCGCCGCCACGTACGGCCGTTTGTCGCCCACGACCAGCACCTGCCCCACCGGCGGCCGGCTGCGCAGCCGGTCCTCCAGCACCGCGGGCGAGACGTTCTTGCCGCCCGTGGTGATGAGGAGGTCCTTCTTCCGCCCGGTGATCGTCAGATAGCCGTCCTCGTCCAGGGCGCCGAGGTCACCGGTCGCGAACCAGCCGTCCGCCAGCACCTCCCCGGTCGCCTCCGCGTTGCGCCAGTACTCCCCGAAGACGATGCCGCCCCTGACCAGCACCTCCCCGTCGTCCGCGATGCGGACCGCCGTCCCCGGCAGCGGCCGGCCCACCGTGCCGGGGCGGGGGCTCAGCGGCGGGGTGATGGTGGCGGCCGCGGTGGTCTCGGTGAGGCCGTAGCCCTCGTAGATGACGACGCCCGCGGCGTAGAAGAAGAGGTTGAGGTCGCGGTCGAGCGGGGAGCCGCCGCTGATGGCGTAGTTGAGCCTGCCGCCCAGCTCCTTGCGGATGCGCCGGTAGACCAGCAGTTCGTACAGGCCCCAGGCCAGGGAGAGCCCGAACCCGGGGCCCTTGCCGGTGCCGAGGAAGCGGTTCAGGTGGGCCTCGCCGTAGCGCACCCCGATGCGGTGCGCACGGTCGAACGACGAGCCGCGGCCGAGCTTTTCCGCCATCTCCCGGCCGGTGTCGCGGATCTTCTCGAAGAGATACGGGACGCCGACGAGGAACGTCGGCTGGAAGACCTTGAACTCCGGGCGCAGCTCGTCGGGTTTGATCGAGGGCCAGTGGCCGATCTCGATCCGCGCGGACAGGCAGGCGATCTGGATCGTCCGGCCGAGGATGTGCGCCAGCGGCAGGAAGAGGAGCGTCGACGCCGTCTGCCCGGTGACCTCCTTGAAGATCGGGTGCAGCAGTTCGACGCTGTTGGCGGCCTCGGCGTACAGGTTGCCGTGGGTGAGGACGCAGCCCTTGGGGCGGCCGGTGGTGCCGGAGGTGTAGCAGAGGGTGGCGATGGTGCCGGGGGTGAGGGCGGCGCGGCGCTTGGCGATCTCGTCGTCGGGTACGTCCCGGCCGCCCTCCTTCAGCTCGTCGAGGCCGCCGGCGTCGAGCTGCCAGATACGCGCCTCGCCGGAGACGCCGCGTACCGTCTGCTCGTTGGCGGCGGTCTCGGTGACGACGAACCGGGTGCCGGAGTCGCGCAGGATCCATTCCACCTGGTCGGCCGAGGAGGTCGCGTAGACCGGGACGGACTGGCCGCCGGCCGCCCAGACGGCGAAGTCCAGCACGCACCACTCGTACCGGGTACGGGACATGATCGCGACCCGCCCGCCGGGTTCCAGCCCGGCGGCGACGAGGCCCTTGGCCACCGCCGTCACCTCGTCGGCGAACGCCGCGGCGGTGACCGGGACCCAGCGGCCCCCGGTCTTGCGGCGGACGACCGCGGCGCCGGGGTCCTCCGCGGCGTTGGTGTAGGGGATCTCGGCGACGGCGCTGCCCCGGGCGGCGGGCGGCGCGGCAAGCGGCGGGACGGCGGCTTCGCGGACGACGCCGTTGCCGGTGCGTACGTCGACGGGGGTGCGCTCGGCGAGATCCGAGCGCTTCCGCGCGGTCCTGAGGTCCTTTCGTACGCCCACGATCGCTCCTTCGGGTAGCGGAGGTTCAGGCTTCGAGCAGCGCCGTGACGCCCTGGCCGCCGGCGGCGCAGAGGGAGATCAGCCCGCGGACGGGCGCGGTGCCGCCGGACGGGCGCTCCGCCGCCCGCTCGTGCAGCAGTTTCGCCAGCGTCGCGACGATCCGCCCGCCGGTCGCGGCGAAGGGGTGCCCGGCGGCGAGCGAGGAGCCGGTGACGTTCAGCCGCTCCCGGTCGATTGTGCCCAGCGGCGCGTCGAGGCCCAGGCGCTCCTTGCAGAACACCGGGTCCTCCCACGCGGCGAGCGTGGCGAGCACCTGGGAGGCGAACGCCTCGTGGATCTCGTACAGATCGAGGTCCGCCAGGCGCAGTCCGGCGTCCGCGAGCAGCCTGGGCACGGCGTACGCGGGCGCCATCAGCAGCCCGTCCGGGCCGCCGGCGAAGTCGACCGCGCCGGTGCGCGCGTGCGTGAGGTACGCCAGGACCGGCAGGTCGCGCGCGGCGGCCCACTCCTCGCTCGCCAGCAGCACGGTGGCCGCGCCGTCGGTGAGCGGGGTGGAGTTGCCGGCGGTCATGGTGGCGTCCGGGTCCGCGGTGCCGAACACCGGCTTCAGCCGGGCCAGTCGCTCCGGTGTCGAGTCCGGGCGCAGGTTCTCGTCGCGGTCGAGACCGCGGAAGGGCGTGAGCAGGTCGGCGAAGAAGCCCGCGTCGTACGCGGCGGCCAGCCGGCGGTGGCTGGTGGCGGCGAGCCGGTCCTGCGCGGCGCGCGTGATCCCCCACTCGCGGGCGGTGCGCGCGGCGTGCTCACCCATGGAGAGCCCGGTGCGGGGCTCGGCGTTGCGCGGGATGTCGGGGACGACGTGGCGCGGGCGGAGCCCGGCGAGGGCGGCGGCGCGCCTGCCGAGGGACTTCTGCCGCCGGGCGTGGAGCAGCACGCGGCGCAGGCCGTCGTTGAGGCCCAGGGGCGCGTCGCTCGCGGTGTCGACGCCGCCGGCGACGCCCGCGTCGATCTGGCCGAGCGCGATCTTGTTGGCGACTTGGAGCACGGCCTGCAGGCCGGTGCCGCACGCCTGCTGGACGTCGTACGCGGGGGTGCGGTGGTCGAGCCTGCTGCCGAGGACGACCTCGCGGGCGAGGTTGAAGTCGCGGCTGTGCTTGAGCACGGCGCCGGCGGCGAACTCGTCGAGCAGCGCGCCGTGCAGCCCGTACCGCTCGATGAGGCCGTCGAGGGCGGCGGAGAGCATCTCCTGGTTGGACGCGGTGGCGTAGGCGCCGTCCGCGCGGGCGAAGGGCAGCCGGTTGCCGCCGACGATCGCGACGCGTCGCGCGCCTGTGCCGGTATGCCCGCCCGTTGCCGAAGGTGTCGTCATGGCCGCGCTCCCTCCTCGCCTGCCCGCGGTTCTTGTGCCGCGGGGGTCTCGTTCCTACGCTCCTTACTCCGCAGTAAACTTACTCAGGCGTAAGGAGAATGCCAATGGCCGATCGCTACCTGAAATTCACGAGCCGCGGAGCCGGGGCCTTCGTCGCCAGGCGGCTCGGCCTCCCGCGGCCCGCGCGCCTGGAGCGGTACCGGCCGGGGCAGCCCGTGGCGCGCGGGCCCGTCGTCCTCGGTGCCGCGCCGGGCGGCCGGATGCACAAGACGCTGCGCGGGCTGCTGGACGCGGTGGGCGCGGAGCCGGCCGACGAGCGGTCCGTACGGGCCGGGGCGCTGGTCTTCGACGCCACCGGCATCGACTCCTCCGCCGGGCTGCGCGCGCTCTACGACTTCCTCCACCCCCTGATACGCGAACTCGCGCCCTGCGGGCGCGTCGTGGTCGTCGGCACGCCGCCCGGGGACGCCGCCACCGCGGGGGAGGCGGTGGCGCAGCGGGCGCTGGAGGGGTTCGTCAGGTCGGTGGGCAAGGAGCTGCGCAACGGCTCGACGGCGCATCTGCTGCTGGTCGCGCCGGGCGCCGAGAGCGGGGTGGAGTCGACGCTGCGCTTCGCGCTGTCGGCGCGTTCGGCGTACGTCTCGGGGCAGGCGCTGCGCGTCACCGGTACGGCGCCGGTGCCCCGGACGGCGGACTGGGAACGGCCGTTGGCCGGGAAGACGGCGCTGGTCACGGGCGCGTCGCGGGGGATCGGCGCGGTGGTGGCCGAGACGCTGCACCGGGACGGGGCGCACGTGGTCTGCCTCGACGTCGCCGCGCGGAGCGCGGAGCTGGCCGCGGTGGCGGACCGGATCGGCGGCGGGGCGCTGGAGCTGGACGTCACGGCGGCCGACGCGGGGGACCGGCTCGCCGCGTACCTCGGCGAACACCACGGCGGCGTCGACGTCGTCGTGCACAACGCGGGCATCACCCGTGACAAGACGCTGGGGCGGATGAGCGCGGAGCAGTGGGAAGCCGTCCTCGGCGTCAATCTCACCGCCGTGGAGACCCTCACCGCCCGGCTCTTCGGCGACGGCCGGGTGCACGCGGACGGCAGGATCGTCTGCACCTCCTCGATCAGCGGCATCGCGGGTAACGTCGGCCAGACCAACTACGCGGCGAGCAAAGCGGGTCTCGTCGGGTACGTCGAGGCCACGGCCCCGGCGGTGGCCGCACAGGGCGTGACGGTCAACGCGGTCGCGCCCGGGTTCATCGAGACGCCGATGACCGCGGCGGTCCCGCTGGTCATCCGCGAGGCGGGCCGCCGCCTGAACAGCCTGAAGCAGGGCGGGCTGCCGGTGGACGTGGCGGAGGCGGTGGCGTACTTCGCGGCGCCGGGCAGCGGGGCCGTGACGGGACAGGTGCTGCGGGTGTGCGGCCAGGCGCTGCTGGGGGCGTGAGATGGAGACACGGGAGCTGAACAGAGCGCCGCGGCTGCTGCCGCTGTACGGGCGGGCGGTGGTGCCGAAGCGCCGCGGCCGGGCGTACGGGGCACGGCCCGGAGCGGACTCGGAGACCGGGAGCGCGGCAGCGGCCGGCGCGGGCGTCCGGCTGCCCGCGGTCCCCGAGCGCCGCCTGGTCCTTCCCGGCGTACGCCCCGACCCCGCCCGGCTGCGCCGGTACACCGCCGTCTGCGGCTTCCCCGACGACGGCCGGCTCCCGGCCACGTACCCGCACGTCGTGGCCTTCCCGCTCGCCATGTCCCTCATGGCCGCCCGCGACTTCCCCTTCCCCCTCCTCGGTCTCGTCCACCTCGCCAACCGCGTCGAGCACCTGCGTCCCGTCGGCGCCGGTGAGCGGCTGACGTACACCGTCGCGACGGGCCGTCCGCAGGCGCATCCCCGGGGGATCGCGTTCCCGGTGTCCGCGCAGGCGCGGCTGCGCGGCGAGACGGTGTGGCGTTCGACGAGCACGTACCTGAGCCGCGGGGCCGGCACCGGCGAGGCGACCGCGGAGGCCGCCGCCACGCCGGACCTCACCGGCGCGGCGCGGCAGGAGAGCTGGCACCTGCCCGGCTCGCTGGGCCGCGCGTACGCCGCGGCCTCCGGCGACCGCAACCCGATCCACCTGCACCCGCTGGCCGCGCGGCTGTTCGGCTTCCGGCGCGCGATCGCGCACGGGATGTGGACGAAGGCGCGCTGTCTGGCGGCGCTGGCGGACGAGTTGCCCGGGGCGTACGCGGTGGACGTGGCGTTCCGCTCGCCGGTGCTGCTGCCGGCGGCGGTGCGCTTCCGCGCGCAACGGGCCGCGCACGCGCCGGACGGCTGGTCGTTCGACGTACGCGGTGCGGACGGCGCCCGCGCGCATCTGCGCGGGGCCGTCTCACCCCTCCCCGGCTGACTCCTCCGGCGGCGTCCAGGTCTCGCCGCCGAGCACGTTGCGCATGCCCACCCAGATCATGTTCATCAGCCGCCGCGTCATGCCCTCCGGCGACTCGGCGGGGTGCTCGGCCATCCAGTCGGTCAGCGCGTCCGCCGCGCCCACGATGGCGTGCGCGACGAACTCGGCGTCCTCGTCCCCGAGCCGGACCTGCCCGCCGTTCTCCTCGATCCCGGTCCGCACCAGCGCGGTGACCTCCGCCATCACCGCCCGCCGTGCCTGCGCCGACTCCGCGGCGATGGCCTCGCTCAACTCGGCGGCGTGCCGGTGCAGCACGACCCACCCGTCGCGGTACTCGGAGACGAACGAGAAGAAGGCCCGCAGCCCCGCCCGCAGCCGCAGCTCCGGCGTGAGCCCTCCTTCGGCCGCCTCCTGGAACGCGGCCACCAGCCGCCGCGCCTCGCGCCGCAGGCAGGCGATGAAGAGCCCTTCCTTGGACTCCAGATAGAGGTAGACCATCGGCTTGGAGATCCCGGCCAGTTCGGCGATCTCGTCCACGGAGGCCGCGTGGTAGCCGCGCTTGGAGAAGACCCGTACGGCCACGTCGATGATCTGCTGCTCCCGCACCTGCCGGGGGAGCCGCCGCCTGCGCTTTTCGGTCACCCTTGCGAGCCTACTCTGCCTCCTCCTATATTTAACTCACCAGTAAGTCTACTGTTCGGTAAGAAGGATGGGGTGGTGCAGATGGCCGACGACGCGCCGGGTCTTGAGGGCCTGGACCTCACCGCGGTGTCTCCCGAGGAGTACGCGCGCATCGTCAAGGCGCTCTCCTCGCGGGAGATCGGGGAACTGACCCGCAACGAGGCGCTGCGCGCCAGGGTCCTCGGCGAGGTCTTCCGGCGGATGGAGCAGCAGTTCCGGCCGGAGAAGGCAGGCGAGCTGGATGCGGTCATCCGCTGGCGCATCGCGGGCGTGACCGAGGTGGTGTACGACGTCGCCGTCTCGGGCGGCACCTGTGTGGTGCGCGAGGGACCGGGCGAGGGGCGGCCGCGGGTGACGCTGGAGATGGGTGACGAGGAGTTCCTGAACGTCACGTCCGGGAACGCCGGTCCCGTCAAGCTGTTCATGACACGGAAGTTGAAGGTCATCGGCGACGTGGCGCTCGCGCTCAGGCTGACGGGCATGTTCGACATCCCCCGGGCCGACTGAGCGCGGCGACCCCCGCCGCCCCGCCCCGTCCGGGCCCCGCCGTCAGCCGGGCGGTTCGCCCCGCCCCGTGATCGGGCCCGTCGACGGCAGGTCCGCCTGGTCGCGCAGCCACAGCGCCCGCAGCGTGGCCTCCAGCGCGAAGCGCCGGTCCGGCTCGGTGAGCTGGGAGCCGAAGTGCCGGCCGAGCGTCCGCATCCGGTAGCGCACGGTCTGCGGGTGGACGTGCAGTTGCTCCGCGATACGCCCGGCGGTGCCGCGCGTGGTCAGCCAGATCCGCAGCGTCTCCACCAGTCGTTCGCGCCGGCCGGTCGTCACGGCGGCGAGCGGCTGGAGCTGGCGGCCGGCCATCTGCTCCACGAGGGCGGGATCGGTGAGCAGCCAGAGGGTGAGCAGGTGGTCCTCGACCCGTACCGGCGAAGGGGCCCGGATCGCGCCCGACTCGGCCATGCCGAGGGCCTGCCGCGCCCAGCGCAGCGAGTCCGCGGTCTTGTGGAGCGGCACCGTCAGCCCGACGGCCATGCCCACCGGCCCCAGCGCGACGTCCAGCGCCTCGCGGCGCTCGTCGTCGAACGGGCCGGGGATGAGCAGGTACGGGTGCGCGCCCGCGGTGTCCGCGAGCACGTCGCCGGGGAGCGCGGTCGGCGATGCGAGCCGCTCCGCCGGCATGAGCGCGGCCGGTGTCACCTCGTCCGGCAGCTCCCACCGGGCCTGCGCGGCGATCTCCTCGATCGTGCCGCGCGGTACGGGCGGGTCGGCGACCAGCGTCCGCAGCAGCCGCCTGCGCAGACTCTTCAGCCGCTCCGCCGAGTCGGCCTCCGCCTGCACATAGCCCTCCCTGGCCAGCTCCGACAGCTCGTCGATGTAGGCGAAGAGGGCGTCGGCGAAGGCGTTCATGACGTGCGAGGCGAGGTGGTTGCGCTCGCCCACGACCATCGCGCGCCGCCACGCGACCCGGCCGCCGATGCGGTACGCCGACTGCAGGGCGTCGAGGCTGCGGCCCTCCTGCGCCTCGAACCGGCCGAGTCTTCGGTGCACCTCGGCGAGGTTGACGGCCCGCTTGCGGGGCGTCGCCACCCGGTCGGTGAAGGTGTTCAGCGACTGCCGGACACCCAGTCTGACGGCCCGGTCGTACGCCTCGCCCTGCTGGAGTCCGTACTCCGGCACCCCGCGGCGGATCGCCGCGACGATCTCCCGGTAGAGACTCGGTAACTCTGGCCGGATCAGCGCGGCCAGTTCCCGCGGCAGCGGCTCGGGCGGCTCGGCCAGTGCGATCGTCTGCACTTCGGACGGCATACGTCTACCCCTCACGCCGCCGGCAGCGCAGAGGACACCGACCCGGTGGGGGGTGTGCAGGTCAGGTGCCCTCCGGAACGGGTGGTGCCGGCGGCTCACTGTTCGGATGAAGATCCGCGGGCGCCCGGCAGCGCACCGGTGTCCGCGGTGTTGCGCGTGGCTTGTCTGGTTACCCGGAGGAACGGTGTAGCCCACACAGAGTGGATGCGGCACTACTCACCGGGCAAGCGCTTGTACGCATCTTTTGTACGCGGGTGATAGTTCCCCGCCACCGCCCCGGGGCTGCCCGCGCCCCTCAGGAGCCGTCGCCCCGCCGCCGCAGATGCAGCGTCCGCACCGCCACCTCCACCGCGAACCGCTGGTCATGGTCGTCCAGTTGCGCGCCGAAGAGCTGGTGGAGGCTGCGCAGCCGGTAGCGGACGGTCTGCGGGTGCACGTGCAGCATCCGCGCCATCCGCGCCGCCGTGCCGCGGGTCGTCAGCCACACCCGCAAGGTGTCGACCAGCCGGTCGCGGCGGACCGGCGTATGTCCGGAAAGCGGCGCCAGCCGCCGGCGGGCCAGTTCCTCGGCGAGCGGCGGGTCGGCCAGGAGCCACAGGGTCACCAGGTGGTCGTCGCAGGCGAACACCGGCTCGTCGCGGACGGTGCCCGCCTCCGCGTGCGCGAGCGCCTGCCGCGCCCAGCGCAGCGAGTCCGCCGACCTGCCGAGCGGCACCGTCACGCCGATGGCCGCGCGGCAGCCGGCCAGCGCCGCGTCCAGCATGGCGCGGCGCTCCCCGGTGAGGTGGCCGGGCACGAGCAGGTGCGGCTGCGGGTCGGCGAGTTCGGCCAGCACGTCGGGGTGGAGGGGCGCCGGGTCCGGGGGGCGGTCGGCCGCCAGCGCGACGGGCGTCGCCACCTCCGGCAGCGGCCAGCCGGCCTTCTCGGCGAGGTCGGTGACCGCGGGATGGGCCAGGGGCAGCTCTCCGCCGGAGAGCAGCAGCCGCAGCAGCCGCCGCCGGCGCGCCCCGGCGTCCTCGGGGCCCGACTGCGCCTCCCGGTAGCCCTCGTGGCACAGCTCCTCGGTCGCGTCGACGTGGGCGAAGACCGCGTCGGCGAACATCGCCATCAGCGTGGGGGACATGTTGTAGCGGGCGCCCACCGACTTGGCGCGGCGCAGCGCCACCCGTGCGCCGATGCGCAGCGCGGAGCGCAGGTACTGGAAGCTGCGGCCCTCGTACGCCTCGAACCTGCCGAGCCTTCTGCACACGTCGTCCCAGCGGGCCGTCGAGGATGCCGGGTTCGCCACCTGCTCGACGAATGTGGAGAGATTCTGCTCCACCTGCTGCTGCAAAACCTCGCCGTAGGGGCCCCGGAGTAATTGGTCGTATTCCGGGATCGCCTTCCTGATTTCCTGCGCGATTTCCTCGACCAGGCTCGGCAGTTCCGGCCGCATGATCGCGGCGAACTCCGGGGGCAGCGGCTCGGGCGGCTCGGCGAGCCCGGCGGCGGGTCCTGCGTCTGGCATCTGCGTGACTCCTCCCACCCCGGGGCGGAGCACCGGCCGGCCGGGCTCCGTTGCGGGCGGTGCGTGTGACGGGGCGGTGGAACGGGGGTGCGGCGGCGGGACGTCGGGGCGGTGCCGGGCGCGCGCGGGGTCGCCGGACTGCGCTGGTCAGCGTGGTGCCGCGGGACGGCATCCGGGGTCGGCGCGGCCCGCGCGGAGCGCCGGTGGCGGACGGCGCGCGGGCGCGGGGCCGGGCGGGGCGGACCGGCCGGGGGCGCATGCGTGCCGCGGACCAGCATGCGGGGCGGGGCGGCGGTGCGGGAGGGGGACGCCCGCGATTGCGCACTCCGCGACAAACTCCGGTGGCGGGATGCTGCGTAGCTGACAAGAAAATACACCGCCGTAATAAAGTTCCCCGATTCGGCGACCGAGGTATTGCGTTCGCTTGTTACTCGTACGTAACGTACCCCTCTGCAAGGCGCTGGTCGGGGCATCCTTTGTGGCCTGCACGCCGGGCCCGGATCGCTCCACGGTTTCGATATGCCGTGCGCCGTCCGCTCCCGGGAGGCGGATGACGCAGCGGCGTAGAACCGTCACTTCAACTCACGAGGGGAATCGCAGTGCGAAGACTCACGAGAAGCGCCGCAGTCGCAGCAACAGCCGTCGTGGCGGCGGCCGGCTTCACCGTCAGCTCGGCCTCGGCGACCGCACAGGCGACCTGGACGGTCTCTCCGGGCGGGGCGTTCACCGCTCACTCGGACGACACGCAGCTCGCCGTGCCCAACGCGGTGCTCCGCTGTACGGACTCGGACGCCTCCGGGACGCTCAAGAGCGGGCCGGGGCTGGACGGCGCCGGGATCGGCTCCATCGCGAACCTGACGTTCACCAACTGCTCGGTGGCCGGGATCGTGTTCAACGTCGACACGTCGGGCTCCCTCCCGTGGGCTCTGAACGTCAGCGGCGTGGACCCCGACAACTCCGACCGGGTGCTGGGGTCGATCACGGGGATCGTCGCGGAGATCTCGGACCCGAACGGCCTGTGCACGGCGACGTTCGCCGGCCCGGCCGGTCCCACCGACGAGGCCGAGGTCACCGGCTACTACGACAACTCGACCAGCCAGCTCGTGATCGAGGACGGCGACCTCACCGCCCACAACGCGAACTGCATCGGCATCATCAACGACGGCGACCACGCCGCGTTCACCGGCACCTACGACGTCTCGCCGGGGCAGACCATCACGATGGACTGACGCCCGGCCCACCGGCCCGGGGCCGCGTCCGACCTGATCTCCGGTCGGCCGCGCCCCCGGGCCCCCGGCGTTTCCATCCCTGTCGGAAGGAGTCCCGATGAGCCCACGTACCGGGCGGCTCACCGTGATCGCTGCCGGTGCGCTCGTCGCGGGGCTGCTCCCGGCCGCCGGCTCGGCGGCACAGGAGGGGGCCGTCTCGGTCTCCGCCGGCTACGTGTGCGAGCCCGCCGGTGGCGGAGCCGGCGACCTGCCGGTCGAGTTCACCGGTTCCTTTCCGGCGTCCGTGCGCTCCGGGGAGGCCATCCGTCCCGGCGACCTGACGATGTCGGCGACGCTGGACGCCCCTTTGCTGGAAGGGCTGCCCGCCCGGGAGGGCGCGACCCTTGCCGGGTCGGCGTCGGTCGCGATGAGCGTGGCCCAGGGGCCGGAGTCCGCCGACTACCCGTGGGCCGGAGCGACCGAAGCCCCGGCCGAGGTGGCGGCGGACGGTACGGTCGCTGTGGCGTTCACCGGCGGGATGTCGTCCGCGACTCCCGGCGGCTCCGGCGACGTGGTCTTCACTCTCGGCCCGCTGACGCTGGAGTTGCAGGGCAACCCGCCCGTACCGGGCGACACCTCCGCGCCGTCCGCCGATCCGGTGTCCCCGCCGGCCGAGCCGGGCGAGCCGGGGGCGACGACCCTGACCTGCACCCTCGCGGAGGGCCAGGACGCGACCCTGGCGGTGGTCGCGGCACCGGACGAGTCCGGCACACCGGGCGGCGAGGACGGTGGCGCCGACAGCGGCGGCACCGGGCCGGACGCGTCCGGCGCCGGAGGCGGCGGGCCCGGCGGCGCGAGCCCCGGCGTGGCTGAGGCACCCGGCGAAGAGCCCGCCGAGACGGGTGAGGTCAAGCCGTGTCTTCCGGAGGAGCGGCCGACCGCGGAGCTGGACCCCGACAGGCTGATCGAACCCCCCGAGGGCTCGACGGTCTTCGACCTGCCGGGCGTCTACACGTGCACGACCGCGGTCGGCATGGTGAACTCCAGAAAGCTGGACGGCGCGCTCATCGCCAATGATCCGTTCGCGCCGACGCTCGACAGCGTGCGCGTCCTGCTGAACAAGCAGACGATTTACGGTCCCGATGCCTACAACGGTACACGCAGCGTTGCAGAGTTCACCCTGCCGGACTCCGCGGCGACATTCCTTACCTTCGGGTTCGTGCCGGTGTCGGGGAAGGTCGAGTTCACGAACCACCCCATGACGATAGTCACCGAGCAGTTCCGGTCCATCGAAACCAACACGACCACGGCGGGCTTCTATCAGGAACTCAGGGTCTACGACGTGAAGGTGAACGGCGTTCCGCTGGACGTGGGTGACGATTGCCGCACGAGCAGGCCCGTCGACGTGGTACTCAAAGGCAAGTACCCGGAATACCAAGTCCTTCCGGGCGGGACGTTGAGAAGCCAGGTCACGGTGCCGCCGTTCAGCGGGTGCGGTACCGGCGGTGAAGACCTGGACGCCATCTTCACCGCGGCGCTCTCCGGCTCGGGAAACTACGTCGAACTGAACCAGTCCAGGCTGTGCGGGGTTCCGTGTACACCGGACGTTCCGGAACTGCCCGCCCACGGCTGAGCGCGAAACCCGCCCGGCTTCCTTCCGGCGAAGGAATCCGGGCGGGCTCGTACGGCCGGTGCCTCAGCCCGTCGGCGCCTGCGCCGCGCCGAGGTCCAGGCTGATGGTGTTCCCCTCGCCCGGGATGATCGCGTTGATCACGGGGGTGGCGAGGAGGCAGTTCTCGAAGTCGGGGATCGTGTAGGTGCCGCTGAGCGTGCCGCCCGCGAGCGGGTTGAAGCCCGGCTCGGAGGTGAGCGCTATCTCGGCGGGCACCTCGGTCTGGCAGCGGCTGCCCACCCAGATCGGCAGCCCGGCGACCTTCAGCTCGGTGATCCGCAGCGTCAGCTTCGAGACCGTGTTGACCTCGCCCGTCGCGTTGCTGATGGTGCCGGTCGTGGGCTCGCTCTCGATGAACTCCGTGGTCGCCGTCGCCGGGATCAGGTCGAGGGTCTTGAAGGAGCCGGTGGCCGGCGGGAGCTTGGTGTTGGCGGTGAGCGCACCGGTGGACAGGTCCACGGTGGTCTCCAGCTTCCCCGGGCCCAGTTCGAGGTCCGAGTCCGTGCCCGCGAGGTGCGAGGTACCGGACAGCGGGTAGTCGAGCCGGACGGGTGCGGCGTTCGCCGTGCCCGTGGTGGCGACGGTGAAGCCCGCCGCGGCGAGCAGCGCCAGCACCGCGCGGCTCAGATTCCGCTGTCCTCTCGATAGAGTCAACCGTCTGGCCATCGAGAATCTCCTCAATGTCGTGTGGGGGAGCCCGGGTTGGTTACTGCCGACTGTCGGCCGTGGGAATGCTACGCGCCAGTAATAAGGCTGGCAATGTGCCGGGTCCGGGGATCTCCCGATATTCGAATCCATTGTCATCGGATGAGAATTGCGGGCGGGTGATGTGTTGTCGGGTGAGTGTCGGCGGCCACGGCGGGGGACCTTGTCACCCGGTGATAAACCGAGGTGCCTGATTGCTCAGCGGGCGACAAGAAAATACCCGCTGGTAAGGAGGCGGTGACTTTCCCTGCCGCGGCTATTGATTCACCGGTTACCCGTGCGTAGCGTCTCCTCCCGCAGGTGCTCGTGCAGCCCCGTCCCCCAGCAAGGCCGCACCGCAGAAGTCGTGTCCGCCGCAGCGCGGATCTCGTAGGCGCAGAGGCCGCACCGGCTGCTGCAGGACTGCTCATGGAGTGAGGCACGCATGTGCACGGCAGACGACGCGTCGCGCAACAGCCGGGCCCGGCCCGACGCTCTTTGCTCACTCGGAGACAAGGGCGCCCTCCGGGATTGTCACCGGATGCCAGTCGCCGGTTGCGGCGGGGGCGTCCCGGCGCCGGCCGTGCTGTGCTGGGCCGGCACGGGAGTTGACGGGACCGGCCGCGGTGTACACGGCCGGCGCTGCGCACCCGCCAGGGGGCTGTGATGGGAATCGAAGTGGTCGTCGACGGCCTGACGAAGTCCTTCGGCCGCCAGAACATCTGGCGCGACGTCACGCTGACGCTGCCGGCCGGCGAGGTCAGCGTGATGCTGGGCCCGTCCGGCACCGGCAAGACCGTGTTCCTCAAGTCGCTCATCGGCCTGCTCAAGCCCGAGGAGGGGCAGGTGCTCGTCGACGGCGTCGACATGGTGAATGACCGCGAGCGCGACGTCTTCGAGGCCCGCAAGAAGTTCGGGCTGATGTTCCAGGACGGCGCGCTCTTCGGCTCGATGAGCCTCTTCGACAACGTCGCGTTCCCCCTGCGCGAGCACACCCGCAAGAAGGAGTCCGAGATCCGCCGCATCGTCATGGAGCGGATGGAGCTGGTCGGCCTCGGCGGGGCCGAGGGCAAGCTTCCGGGCGAGATCTCCGGCGGCATGCGCAAGCGGGCGGGGCTGGCCCGCGCGCTCGTCCTGGATCCGGAGATCGTGCTGTGCGACGAGCCGGACTCCGGCCTGGACCCGGTGCGCACGGCGTTCATCTCGCAACTGCTCATCGACGTCAACGCGCAGATCGACGCGACGATGCTGATCGTCACGCACAACATCGACATCGCCTCCACCGTCCCCGACAACATCGGGATGCTCTTCCGCCGCAACCTCGTCACCTTCGGGCCCCGCGAGGTGCTGCTGACCAGCGAGGAGCCGGTGGTCTCGCAGTTCCTCAGCGGCAGCCGGCTCGGCCCCATCGGCATGTCGGAGGAGAAGGACGCGGCGACGCTCGCCGCCGAGGGCTTCGACGCCGCCGCCCCCGGTGCGGGCCCGCGCGAGATCGTGCCGCAGTTGGAGCCGTCGCCCGGGATGCCGCCGCGGCAGGCGGTGGACCGGCACCGCGAGCGGGTGCTCGGCATGCTGACGCAACTGCCGTCCGCCGCGCGCAGGGCCATCGTCGCCGGCATCGGCGGCTCGGTCGCCCACGCGCCGACACTGACCATGCCCGCTCCCCCGGAGGAGCGGCCATGACCACGACCCTGCCGCCCGGACCGCACCCGCCGGATGCGCCCGACCCGGATCCCGGCGAGCCGCCGGAGGCCGCCGAGCAGCAGGAGCCGGTACGTCCGGCCTGGTCCGTGCCCGGCGCCGGGGCGCTGCGCGAGACCGGGAAGCTGTTCGCGCTGGCGCTGTCCGTCATCCGGCTGGTCTTCAAGCGGCCCTTCCAGTTGCGCGAGTTCGTCGAGCAGTTCTGGTTCATCGCCAGCGTGACGATCCTGCCCGCGGCCCTGGTGTCGATCCCCTTCGGCGCGGTGATCGCGCTTCAGGTCGGCTCGCTCACCCAGCAGTTCGGCGCCCAGTCCTTCACCGGCGGCGCCAGCGTGCTCGCGGTCATCCAGCAGGCGTCACCGCTCATCGTGGCGCTGCTGATCTCCGGCGCCGGCGGCTCGGCGATCTGCGCCGACCTCGGCTCGCGGAAGATCCGCGAGGAACTGGACGCGATGGAGGTCATGGGCGTCTCGCCGGTCCAGCGGCTCGTGGTGCCCCGGGTGCTGGCCGCGATGGGTGTGGCGGTCCTGCTCAACGGCCTGGTCTCGGTGGTCGGGACGCTCGGCGGCTACTTCTTCAACGTCATCCTCCAGGGCGGCACGCCGGGCGCGTACCTCTCCAGCTTCTCCGCCCTCGCGCAGCTCCCCGACCTCTACATCAGCGAGATCAAGGCGCTGATCTTCGGGTTCATCGCCGGCATCGTCGCCGCGTACCGCGGGCTCCATCCCCGCGGCGGCCCGAAGGGCGTGGGCGACGCGGTCAACCAGTCCGTCGTCATCACCTTCCTGCTGCTGTTCTTCGTCAACACCATCCTGACGTCGATCTACCTGCAGGTCGTCCCCCCGAAGGGAGGCTGAGCGATGGCCCTGGCCCAGAAGGACGGCGCGGCGGGGGAGGACGGGCGGACCTTCCGGCGGCTGCGTCCCGGCCGGCTCCTCGACCGCCCGCTCTCCTGGCTCGACCAGGCCGGCGACCAGCTCATCTTCTACGTACGCGCCCTGCTGTGGACCCCGCGCGCCGCCCGCCGCTACCTCAAGGAGGTGCAGCGGCTGCTCGCCGAGGTCGCCTTCGGCAGCGGGGGTCTCGGCGTCATCGGCGGCACCATCGGCGTGATGTTCGCGATGACCCTCTTCACGGGCACGGTCGTCGGCCTCCAGGGCTACGCGGCCCTCAACCAGATCGGCACCGCCGCCTTCACCGGCTTCGTCTCCGCGTACTTCAACACCCGCGAGATCGCCCCGCTCGTCGCCGGTCTCGCGCTCTCCGCCACCGTCGGCGCCGGGTTCACCGCCCAGCTCGGCGCGATGCGGATCAACGAGGAGGTGGACGCGCTGGAGGGCATGGGCGTGCGGTCCATGCCGTACCTGGTGACCACGCGCATCATCGCCGGGGTCGTGGCCATCATCCCGCTCTACGGGATCGGGCTGCTCAGCTCGTATCTCGCGTCGCGCGCCGTGACGGTGCTCTACAACGGCCAGGCCGCCGGCACGTACGACCACTACTTCAACCTCTTCCTCTCCCCGACCGACGTGCTCCTGTCGTTCATGAAAGTGCTGATCTTCAGCGTGATGGTGATCCTCGCGCACTGCTACTACGGCTTCCGCGCCACCGGCGGCCCCGCCGGCGTCGGCGTCGCCGTGGGGCGCTCGGTGCGTACCGCGATCGTGCTCATCGCGGTCACCGACTTCTTCCTCAGCCTGGCGATCTGGGGCACCACGACCACGGTGAAGGTGTCCGGATGAGCGGCCGGCTGGAGACCACGGGACGCAGGCTCGCGGGACTGGTGTTCCTGCTGGTGATGGCGCTGCTGGTGTGGCTGTCGGTGGCCGTCTACGACAAGCAGTTCACCGACACCGCCACCGTCACGGTCGAGACCGGCAGCGTCGGCAACGAGATGCACCCGTACGCCGAGGTGAAGATGCGCGGCGTCGTCGTCGGCGAGGTCCGGGAGATCTCCGCGGAGGACGGCGGGCGCACCGCGAAGCTGACGCTCGCCCTCAAGCCGGGGCAACTGGAGCGGATACCCGCGGACGTCTCCGCGCGGATGCTCCCCACCACGCTCTTCGGCGAGCGGTTCGTCTCCCTCGTCCCGCCCGCGGACGGGGGCACGGCCGGCGAGACGCTGACGGCCGGCAGCGTCATCCCGCAGGACCGCAGCGAGAACGCCATCGAGCTGGAGCAGGTCCTCGACAACGTGATGCCGCTGCTCACCGCCGTGAAGCCGGCGAAGCTGTCCGCCACCCTCACCGCCATGGCCGACGCGCTCGACGGCCGCGGCGAGAAGCTCGGCGACACCCTCGTCGAGCTGGACGCCCACCTGAAGAAGCTCAACCCGCACCTGCCGACGCTCAACCGCGACATCCGCGAACTCGTCGAGTTCGGCCACCTGTACGCCGACGCCGCCCCCGACCTGATCAACGCGCTGCAGGACGCGACGACCACGAGCGGCACCATCGCCGAGAAGGCCGAGGACCTGGGCGGGCTCTACGGCACGCTGACGACCACGTCGCAGGACCTGGAGACCTTCCTGGAGCAGAACCAGGAGAACATCATCCGGCTGTCCGCCGACAGCAGGCCCACGGTGGAGAAGCTCGCCGAGTACGCGCCGGCGTTCCCCTGCACGCTGCGTACGCTCGCCGACTTCGTGCCCGTCATGGACAAGGCGCTCGGCAAGGGCACCCGCGAGCCCGGCCTGCACGTGGACGTCGAGGTGCTGCCCCACCGCGGCAAGTACGAACCCGGCCGGGACACCCCGCGCTTCGACGCCGGCGGCGGACCGCAGTGCTACGGCGTCCCGTACACCGGCGCACCGTCGAGGAGCGGCGGCGCGGCGGGCCGGCCGCAGTCCGCGAAGACACTCGCCACCGAGCTGGCCAGCGACGAGGAAGCCCTCGGACTGCCCAACTCCCCGGCCGAGAACCAGCTCGTCAACGAACTCCTCGCGGCCGGCATGGAGAGCCCGCCCGCCGACCTGCCCGACTGGTCCAGCGTGCTCGCCGGGCCCGTCTACCGCGGCACGGAGGTGCGGCTGAAGTGAACAGAAGAAGCCTCGCGGGGCCCCTGATCAAGTCCCTCGTCTTCGTCGCGGTCACCGCGCTCGCCACCACCGCGCTCGCCTTCTCCATCGCCAACACCGGCGTCGGCCCCACCGACGGCTACAGCGCGCGGTTCACCGACGTCACCGGCCTCGTCGAGGGCGACAGCGTGCGGGTGGCGGGCGTGAAGGTCGGCGAGGTGGAGTCCATCGAGCTGAGCGGGCGGCGGCACGCGCGGGTGGACTTCACCGTACGGGAAGGACGGGAGCTGCCCGCCTCCGTCAACGCCTCCGTCAAGTACCTCAACATGGTCGGCCAGCGCTACATCGACCTGGAGCAGGGCGAGGGCCCGGTCGGCGGGACGCTCGCCCCCGGCGCCACGATCCCGCTGGAGCGCACCCGCCCCGCGCTCGACCTCACCCAGCTCTTCAACGGCTTCCAGCCGCTCTTCCAGGGGCTGTCGCCGCGGGACACCAACAAGCTCGCGCAGGAGATCGTCCAGGTGCTCCAGGGGCAGGGCGGGACGGTCGACAGCCTCGTCGAGACGGTCGGCTCGCTGACCACCACCCTCGCCGCGAAGGACAAGGTGATCGGCGAGGTCATCGACAACCTCACCGAGGTGGTGGAGACCGTCAACACCCGCGAACAGGACTTCAACGACCTGCTGGTCACCCTCCAGGACCTGGTGTCCGGCTTCTCCGACGACCGCAAGCCGCTCTTCCGCGCCGTCGACGCCATGGGCGACCTGACGACCAGCACCGCCGGCCTCGTCCGCGACGGCCGCGCCCCGCTGAAGGAGGACATCCGCCAGCTCGGCCGGGTCTCGGAGCGGCTGGCGGACAACGCCCCGCTGGTGGCGGACTTCCTGGAGCGCACGCCGGTCAAGATGGCCACGCTGGGCCGGCTGGCGTCGTACGGCTCCTGGTTCAACCTCTACCTCTGCGAGGCGAAGGTGTCCGGCGTGAGCACGTACGACGGCAGCGAGCCGCCGACCGGGATCTCCGTGACCCAGCCGAGGTGCGAGCGATGAGACTGCCCGCGCTGAAGCCCGTCCGTGAACGCAACCCCGTCGCCGTGGCGCTGGTGGGGCTGCTGGTCCTCGCCCTCGGCGGGCTCGCGGCGTACCGCGCCGACGCGCTGCCCGGCGTCGGCGGCGGCACCTCCTACACGGCCCACTTCTCCGAGGCCGCCGGGCTCCGCTCCGGCGACGAGGTACGCATCGCGGGGGTGAAGGTGGGCGAGGTGGACGACGTCGCGCTCGACGGGCCCAAAGTCGCCGTCGCCTTCACGGTGCGCGACGCCTGGATCGGCAACCGGTCCACCGCCGCCATCGCCATCGAGACGCTGCTCGGCGAGAAGTACCTGGCCGTCGATCCCCTCGGGGACGCCCGGCAGGACGCCGACCAGCCCATCCCGGTCGACCGCACCACGTCCCCGTACGACGTCACCCAGGCGTTCCAGGACCTGTCGTCCACCGTCGACGAACTGGACACCGACGCGCTGTCGGAGAGCTTCCGGGTGCTGTCGGAGACGTTCGAGGACACCCCGCCCGACGTGCGCAAGGCGGCGACCGGCCTTTCCGCCCTGTCGAAGACCATCTCCTCGCGCGATGCCGAGCTGGCCCGGCTGCTCGCCGGCAGCAACCGGATCACCAGGACGCTGAAGAACCAGAACGAGACGTTCGAAACGCTGCTGAAGGACGGCAACGACCTGCTCGCCGAGGTACGCGCCCGGCGCGACGCGATCCACGCCCTCTTCACCGGCACCCGCGACCTGGCCGAGGAACTGGACGGCCTGGTGGAGGAGAACGAAAGGCAGCTCGGCCCGACGCTCGACGCCCTCGACCGGATCACCGACGTGCTCCGGGACAACGAGAAGAACCTCGACAAGGCGCTGGCCACGGCCGGCCCGTACTACCGCCTGGTCGGCAACACCCTCGGCAACGGGCGCTGGTTCGACAGCTACCTGTGCGGACTGGTGCCCAAGTCCTACGCGCCGGACGTCGTGCCGGACGCCGGGTGCAAGCCGCCCAAGCCGAAGGGGGGCCGATGATGCCACGGCCTGGAACGGGAGCGGCCCGGCGGATCCGCGCCGCCGCCGGACGGCTGCGGAGCCGCAGACCGGTCGCGCTGCTGGTGACCGCGGCGGTGCTGGTGGCCGCGGGCACCTGGGGCGTACGGGCGCTCACGGGCCCGGAGGGCAAGGCGGTCACCGCCTACTTCGACTCCGGAGTCGGCCTCTACAGCGGCTCGGACCTGCGGATCCTTGGCGTCAAGGCCGGCACCGTGGACTCCGTCGAGCCCGAGGGGGACCGGGTGCGCGTCGAGCTGACCCTCGACCACGACGTGCGGGCACCCGCGGACGTGCGCGCGGCGGTCATCGCGCCGAGCGTGGTCTCCGGCCGCTACGTGCAGCTCAGCCCGGCCTACTCGGGCGGGCCCGAGCTGGCGGACGGCGACGAGATCCCCGTCGAACGGACGGCGACACCGGTGGAGATCGACGAGCTGTACGCCTCCCTCACCGACCTCAGCGACGCCCTCGGCCCCGACGGCGCCAACGCCGAGGGGGAGCTGAGCAGACTCGTCGAGACCGGCGCCCGCAACCTGGAGGGCAACGGCAAGGAGATCGGCGACAGCATCGCCCAGTTCGGCGACGCCACCCAGACGCTCTCCGGGCGCAGCGACGACCTCTTCGCCACGATCAAGAACCTGCAGTCCTTCACCTCGATGCTGAAGCGGAACGACACACAGGTGCGCGACGCCGAACAGCAGCTCGCCGACGTCGGCACCTTCCTCGCCGAGGACAAGGACGAACTGGCCGCGGCGCTCAGGGAGCTGGGCAAGGCACTCGGCAAGGTGCAGGGGTTCATCGAGGACAACCGCGGCCGGATCAAGGCCAACGTCGGCAAACTCGCCTCGCTGACCCGCACGCTCGTGGACAACCGGGCCTCGCTCGCCGAGGCGCTGGACACCGCGCCGCTCGCGACGGACAACGTGCTGAACGCCTACAACCCCGGCAAGCGCACCATCGACGGCCGCGGCAACCTCAACGAGCTGAGCATGGGCGGCACCCCGGACGCCGCAGCGGTGAACCCCGCCACCGGCACCGAAGGGCTGGTGCCGGCGCCGAAGGAGCGGGCCGGGCAACTGCCGGCGTTGCCGCTGCCCGCCGTCGGCGACGTCTACGGCACGCCCGAGCGGGGAGGCGACCGATGAAGCGCCACCTCAAACCGGCGGCCGGACTCCTGGTGGCCGCGCTCGTCCTCGCCTCGCCGTTCGTGCTGATGCGGGTGTACGAGAACGCCGACGTCGAGTTCACCGGCATCCAGGACCTGCCGCTGCCCGGCGGCGCCGACCTCGGCGACCACCCGTACGAGGTCACCGCCGAGTTCGAGGACGTGCTGAGCCTCGTGCCGCAGTCGGCGGTCCGGGTCAACGACGTGGCCGTCGGCCGGGTCACCGGCATCGAGGTGGCCGACGACGGGTGGACCGCGATGGTCACCATGAAGGTCAACGGCGACGTGCGGCTGCCGCGGGGCGCGTACGCCCGTATCGAGCAGTCGAGCCTGCTGGGCGAGAAGTACGTCCAGTTGATCGCGCCGCCCGGGAAGAAGCAGATCGACGCGCAGCAGGCGGGCGACCTCGGCAGCGCGCCCGGGGACGTGACCACGGCCCTGCTCCCCGACGACACGAAGGCCGACATCCCGCTCGCGCGCACCAACCGCAACCCGGAGGTCGAGGAGGTCTTCGGCGCCCTGTCCATGCTCCTCAACGGCGGCGGCATCGAGCAGATCCGCACCATCAGCCGGGAGCTGAACGACGCCCTGCAGGGCAACGAGCCGCAGGTCCGCTCCATGCTCAAGCGGGTCGACACCCTGATGACGAGCCTGGACGACAACAAGGAATCCCTCACCGACGCCCTCGACAGCGTCAACCGGCTGTCCGCCACGCTCGAAGCGCGCAAGACCGGGATCGGCACCGTGCTCGAAGACCTCAGCCCCGGCATGAAGGTCCTGGAGGAACAGCGCGGCGCGCTGGTCACGATGCTGCGCTCGCTGGACCGGCTCTCCGACGTCGCGGTGGAGACCATCGACGCCGGCAAAGAGGACATGGTCGCCGACCTCAAGGCCCTCGGCCCCGTGCTGAAGAACCTCGCCGACGCCGGGCAGGCGCTGCCGGACTCGCTGGAGGTGCTGTTCACGTATCCCTTCACCGACGAGGTGCTGCACGGTGTCAAGGGCGACTACCTCAACATCTACCTCGCGGTCACCGCACCTGCCGGTACGGAGATCATCCCGCCGCTGACCGAGGACCCGATGCCCCACTCCGCCGACCCGGGCGGCGCCGCCGCCCCCGGCACCGCCCTGACACTGCCGCTGCCGTCGGTGGCGCCCACGGCGCCCGCGGACGGGACGCCTTCCTCACCGGATCCCGGGGATCCGGCGCCGGACGACACCGGGTCGGCATCGCCCGGCGAGGGCGGCACGCCGGACCCGGACGGCACGCCGCCGGCCTCGTCGCCGGGCGGCACGGCCGGTACGGAGCCGGAGTCGTCCCCGGCGCCGGGGAGCCGGCCGTCCGGGGGTGAGAACCGGTGATCACCAGGTCCGTCATCGTCAAGAACATCGTCTTCGCCGTCGTCGCGGTGCTGGTCATCGGCTACGTCGGCGTGCGCTACGCCGACCTCGGACGGTATGTCGGCATGCGCGACCACTACACGGTGCGGGTCGAACTCGCCGAGACCGGCGGCCTGTTCACCCACGCGGAGGTCACCTACCGCGGGGTGTCGGTGGGGCGCGTCGGGGCGATCGAGCTGACCGGCACGGGCGTCGAGGCCGAACTGCAGATCCGCAACTCGGCGCCGCCGATCCCCACCGACCTGTCCGCCGACGTCGCCAACTACTCGGCCGTCGGGGAGCAGTACATCGACCTCAAGCCCGCCGGCGACTCCGGCCCGTACCTGGCGGACGGAGCCGTCGTCGGCCGGCAGCACACCACCACACCCGAGCCCGTCACCAACCTCCTCACCAGCGTCGACTCCTTCGCCACCTCCGTCGACACCGCGGAGCTGCGCACCGCCGTGGACGAGCTCGGCAACGCCTTCGCCGGGCAGGGGGAGAACCTGCAGCGCCT
This sequence comes from Streptomyces sp. CNQ329, assembly GCF_000482585.1. Classification (NCBI taxonomy): domain Bacteria; kingdom Bacillati; phylum Actinomycetota; class Actinomycetes; order Kitasatosporales; family Streptomycetaceae; genus Streptomyces; species Streptomyces sp. CNQ329. Next base: position 164,096 of record NZ_AXVU01000006.1, read on the forward strand.
CCTCGACACCGGCAGCGAGTTCATCAGCGCCGCCGACGCGGCGCTGCCGTACAGCACCCGGCTCATGATCGACGGCGAGACGGTGCTGCGCACGCAGAACGAATCCGGCGAGGCGCTGAAGGAGTTCGCGGACGGCGCCGAGGAGCTGACCGCGCAACTGGAGCGCTCCGACGGCGATCTGCGCCGCGTCATCGAGGCGGGGCCGGGCGCCGCGAGCCAGGTCACCGGGCTGCTGCGGGATCTCGACCCGAGCCTGAGCGTGCTGCTGGCCAATCTGCTGACCACCTCGGAGATCGCGGTCACCCGCCAGGACGGCCTGGAGCAACTGCTCGTCCAGTTGCCGCAGGTGGCCGCCGCCGGCTCCACCGCCATCACCTCCGACGGGGCGCGGTTCGGCCTGGCGCTCAGCTTCTTCGACCCGCTGCCCTGCACCCGGGGATACGGCGCCACGGTGTACCGCAACGGCCTGAAGACCAGCCCGGCCGGGCTCAACACCGCCGCGCGCTGCACCGCTCCGGCGTCCAGCGGCGTCAACGTCCGCGGCTCCGCCCACGCCCCCGGCGGCGGCGGTGTGCCCGAGCCCGCCACGCCGGGCTCCGGCCTCGCGGACGACCGGCCGGGCACCCGCGCCGCACCCGGCGCCCTGCCCGGCGCGCTCGGCCTGCCCTCGGCCGGAGACGGGCCCACCGACATGGCCGGGCTGCTCGGTCTGAAGGAGGCGCGATGAGCCCCCGACTGCCGTACGCCCTCGGGGCACCCCGCCGGGGGACGGTCCTCGTCGCACTCGTGACCGCGCTGGTCGTCGCCTTCGCCGGGTTCTCCGCCTGGCGCTACGCCGCCGCCGCGACCCGCGACGACCTGGACTTCGCACGCGAGCGCGACCGCGTGCTCGCCGCCGGCCAGGAGCACATCGGGACGCTCAACAGCATCGACGGCGCCGACCCCGGCGCGGGCCTGGCGCGCTGGCTGGACGCGACCACCGGTCCGCTGCACGAGGACCTGCGCCGGTCGCGGGCCGCGAGCGCCGAGGCGTTCGACCGCGCCGGCGTCACGGCGCGCGCGACGGTCACGGAGGCCGCCGTCATCGAGCTGGACATGCGGGCGGGCACGGCGAAGGCCCTGGCCACGCTGCGGGTGGAGACCAGCGGCGGCGCGGACGGGGCCCGGACGGACCGCAAGCGGTACGAGGCGGGCCTGGAGCGGACGGCGGACGGCTGGAAGATCGCGTCGCTCACCGCGATCACCGTGGAGGGGAGCGGGACATGAGCCGGGACGGCACTGCGGGGACCGCCGTCGAGGCGCGCGACCGGAAGCTTGTGGAGCCGGAGGAGCCGGTGGCGGGCTCGGCGGCCGGGCCCGCCGAGGGAGGCGGTGCGGAGCGTACGGGCCCTGCCGCGGCCCGGCGGCGGCGGTGGCGGGCGGGCGGTGTCGCGGCGCTGGTCGTGCTGCTGCTCGCCGGTACGGGCCTGCTCGTCCAGGCCGCCCGCCTGAACGGTGACGACGCGCTGGCCAACCGGGCGCTCACCGACGCCTCCGCCACCGCGGCCGTCACCGGCGACGTCAGCAACGCCCTCAGCAAAGTCTTCTCGTACGCGCCCGAAGACCCCGGCGTCACCGCGCGGGACGCCGACGAACTCCTCGCCGGCCGCGCCCGCGAGCAGTACCGGCAGCTCTTCGGCCAGATCCGGCAGCGGGTCGTCGCCCAGGAGCTGACGCTGACGACCCACGTCGTCCGCGCCGGGGTGATCCGGCTCGACGGCGACGACGCCACGCTGCTGGTCCTGCTCGACCAGGTCACCGAGCGCCGGGGCGAGGACCCGACGAGCGTCGGCGCGCAGCTCTCCGTGACCGCCGCGCGCCAGGACGGGCACTGGCGCATCACCGACCTGAAGTCCCGGTAGCGAAAGGGCGGATCGACGTGAGCCTGAGGAAGAACCCCCTGCTGGCGATGGCCCTGGTCGCGGCGGCGCTGGCGGCGGTGCTCGCGGCGTGGGCCGGCACCTCCTGGTACGCGGCCGCGAACGACGACGCCGCGGACTTCGCGGCCAGCCGGGACGACGCCCTGGCCGCCGCCCGGCAGGCCGTGACGAACCTCAACACCCTCGACCACCGCGAGCTGGACGAGGGCCTGGACCGCTGGGAGGCGTCCGCCACCGGCGAACTCCTCGCCCAACTGCAGCAGGGGCGCGAGGGGTTCGAGAAGGAGGTGCGCAAGGCCAAGACGGTGACCACGGCCGAGGTGCTGTCGGCGGCGCTGACCGAGCTGGACGACCGGGCCGGCCGGGCGGACGTGCTGGTCGCGGTCCGTATCACGGTCACCGCGCCCGGGGAGAAGCCGCAGGCCAAGGAGAGCCGGATGCTCGGCGAGGTGACCCGCACCGGCGACGGCTGGAAGCTCAGTGCCCTCGGGCAGGCCCCGGCGGGGAACTCCGCGGGCGGGGACGGGAGCGCGGAGCCGGGCGCGGGCTCCGGCCAGGGCGCCGACCAGTGATCGGGCCCGGACTCGGGCCGGGCCGGCGAAGCCGGACAGTGAACTTCCGGAGAGGACCGCACAGATGTCGACCACCCGCCACCTGATCAACCGGCGCCGCCGCACCGCGACCCCCGCCGGGGAGCCGCCGTCGGCGGCCCGGCGGCAGTCCGCGTCCGCCGTACGGACCAGGACCAGACCCCGGCCCGCGGCCCGGCCCGCCGAGCCCGCCGGAAAGCAGAGCCCGGCGCCGGCCCGCCGGCCGCGGCCCGCCGCCGGGCCCGGCACCGCGCCCGGCACCGCGTCCGCGGCGCCGCCGCGCGGCGGGCGGCTCGCCGCCGCACTGGGCGCCGCCGCCGTGCTGCTCGGCTGCTTCGCGGCCTTCGCCGCCGTGCAGGCGAGCCGGTCCGACGACCCGGCGGCCGGGAACTCGGCGCTCGTGGACGCCCCGCTGACCAGCGAGGTCAAGGGCGGCGTCGGCGAGGCGGTGGAGGCGGTGTTCTCGGTCGACTACACCGATCTCGACGAGAACCGGCAGGCGGCCCGTGCGTACCTCACCGGCAAAGCCGTCGGGCAGCACCGGCGGATGCTCGCGGACGTCCGCGAGCAGGCCCCGTCCCACAAGCTCGTCCTCACCACCACCGTGACCGACTCGGCGGTGGAGCTGGCCGGTGACGACGCGGCCCGCGTGCTGGTCTTCGCCGACCAGCGCAACACCCGTACGGACACGGACGAGACGTCGTACGGCGCCGCGATGGTCGCGGTGGACGCGGTGAAGGACGGCGACAGGTGGCGGATCTCGAACATCGACACCTTCGGCTGACGGCACCGCACCCCGCAACCACCGCACGACTCGACTTCCGCCGGGAGGCAGGCCCATGGCACGTGGCAGGATGCGGCACAGCGTGGCGACGGCGGCGCTGGCGGCGGCGGCGATGGTCGCCCTGACCGCCTCGCAGGCCCCGGGCGACGAGACGGCCGGCCGCGAGGCCGGCGGCGGGGCCGGTGACCGGCTCGCCACCGCGCCCGTGCTGCCGCCCGGTACACCCGGCGACGGCCAGTACCACACCGAGATACCGCCGTTGCAGGGCATGGATCCGGTCGTCGGCACGCAGCCGACGCCGCCCGCCGTGATCGAGCGGCAGTCGGGCATCCCGGCGACCGTGCTCGCCGCGTACCGGAACGCGGAGCGCCGGCTCGCGGCCGACGACCCCGGCTGCGGGCTTCCGTGGGAACTGCTGGCCGCCATCGGCAAGGTGGAGTCCGGCCACGCCCGCGGCGGCGCCGTCGACGCGGACGGCACCACCGTGACCCCGATCCTGGGGCCGGTGCTCGACGGCAACGGCTTCGCGCACATCTCCGACACCGACGGCGGCCGGTACGACGGCGACACCGGCTACGACCGGGCCGTGGGGCCGATGCAGTTCATCCCCTCGACCTGGGCGGGATGGGCGGCGGACGGCAACGGCGACGGACGCTCCGACCCGAACAACGTCTACGACGCCACGCTGGCGGCCGGCCACTACCTGTGCGCGGGCGCGCGGGATCTGACGGTGCAGGCGGATCTGCACCGGGCGATCCTCAGCTACAACTACTCGCGGGACTACCTCACCACCGTGCTGGCCTGGCTCGGGTTCTACCGCTCGGGCGTGCACGCCGTGCCGGACGGTACGGGCGTGCTGCCCGCCAGCTCCGGCGCGGGCAACCCCCGCTCCGTACCGGAGAAGGGAAGCCGCAAGGCGCCGGACGGATCGGACGGGCCCGGTGGCGGCATCGTCGTGGGGCCGAGGCCGGACCCGTCGGACGGCGGTTCGGGGAGTACGGGCGGCGGATCGGGCGATCCGGGCGACTCCGGCTCCGGTGGCTCCGGCGATCCGGGGGACACGGGCGACCCGGGCGGTGACTCCGGCGGCGGCGAGCCGAGTCCGGGCCCCAGCCCCAGCCCCGGCGACCCGGGCGACAGCGGCGGCTCCGGTGACCCGGGCGGCGAGCCCGGCGGCGGCACGGGCGATCCGGACCCCGGCGACAGTTGCTCCGCCGACCCGGGCGAGTCGCCCTCGCCCAGCCCCGACGACCCGGGTGACCCCGACGACCCCGGCGCGTCGCCGTGCCCGGACGACTCCGCCTCGCCGGACCCGTCGGGCACGGACTGACGGGTCGCTCCCGGCTTCCCGCCCGGCCCGCGCCGGGACACGGGCCGGGCGGGAGAATGCCTGCGGAGCCGGCTCAGACCAGCGTGGCGTTGAGGGTGATGTTCTTGACGCCCGCCAGCGCCTGGCTCACCGGGCAGTTCTTCTTGGCGTCCTCGGCGGCGGCCTGGAAGTCCTCCTCGGACAGCCCCGGCACCGTCGCGCGCACCGTCAGCACGATGCCGGTGATGCCCTCGCCGGGCTGGAAGGTCACGTCGGCGCTGGTGTCGAGGGACTCGACCGTGTGGCCCTTGCCGGCCAGGCCGTGCGAGAAGGCCATGGAGTAGCACGCCGAGTGCGCCGCCGCGATCAGCTCCTCGGGGCTGGTCTTGCCGCCGGGCTCGGCGGAGCGGGCCGGCCAGCTCACGTCGTAGGTGCCGATCTTGGAGGACTCGAGGGCGACGGTCCCCTTGCCCTCGAGCAGGTTGCCCTCCCAGTGGGTCTTCGCGGTGCGGGTGGTTGCCATGGCGGTCTGCCTCCGAGTCTGGAGCGAAAGACGGTACGTGCCCCAAGTTATCGGTGCCGGGGCGCCCGGGTGCGTCCGGGCCGCGGCCCGGGGCCCGCGTGGCGCAGATCACAGCAGGGCCGGGAAATAGCGGGGAGTGCTTCCCCGTTTAGCTGGTGTCCGAAGAAAACCGGGGAGTGATTCCCCGGAAGCCGCCAGGGAGGCAACGATGGGCACGGGCAGGAGCAGCACGCTCCCCGACCAGCGGCAGTCGCGTATGCGCGCCGACGCCTCCCGCAACCGTGAACGGATCATCGGCGCCGCCCGCGAGGCGTTCGTGGAGTGGGGGCCGGAGGTCCCGCTCGACGAGATCGCCCGCCGCGCCGGCGTCGGCAACGCGACGGTCTACCGGCACTTCGCCGACCGCCGCGAACTGATCCTCCAGGTGACCCTGGAATCCATGCGCCGCATCGCGGAGCTGGCGGAGGCCGCGCTCGCCGAGGACACCGAGGCGTTCGAGGCGCTGCGGGACTTCGTGCACCGGGGCGCCGACGAGCGGATGGGGTCGCTGTGCCCGGTGCTCGCCGACAGCTTCGACCACACGGTGACCGAGGTGACCGAAACGCGGAACCGGCTGGAGACCGCGCTGGAGAACCTGTTGGCGCGGGCCCGCGCCGAGGGCACGCTCCGGGCGGACGTGGGCATCGGCGACCTGATGGTCGCGCTCGCCCAGCTCACCCGGCCGCTGCCCGGTCTGGAGTGCGGTGTGGGGTTCGACACGTATATGCACCGGCACCTGGATCTCTTCGTCGACGGGCTGATGAGTCCGGCCAGGTCAACGCTGTCCGGCAGCGCCGCGACGCTGGAGTCCCTGAAGCAGAGGGGCACGTAAATGAGGTGATCAGCGAGCGGTGAGTCTGTTCTGATCACCGAGTCTCCTCTCCTTCCGGGCCCTGTGCGGTGATGGACACCGGCCCGTCCGATTCGTACCAAGATCAACCCTGAACTCGAATGGTGGGTACCCCCATGCCAGAAACGGCACTGCAGCCTGATCCGAGGCGCTGGAAAGCCCTCGCGTTCATCGCTGTGGCCCAGTTGATGGTCGTCCTCGACGCGACCATCGTGAACATCGCGCTGCCCTCCGCGCAGGAGGACCTCGGCATCTCCGACGGCAACCGCCAGTGGGTCATCACGGCCTACGCGCTCGCCTTCGGCGGCCTGCTGCTCTTCGGCGGCCGCATCGCCGACCTCTGGGGCCGCAAGCGCACCTTCATCACCGGCCTCATCGGCTTCGCGGTCGCCTCCGCGCTCGGCGGCGCCGCGACCGGGCAGGCCATGATGTTCGGCGCCCGCGCGCTGCAGGGCGTCTTCGGCGCACTGCTCGCGCCCGCCGCGCTGTCGCTGCTCGCCGTCCTCTTCACCGAGGGCAAGGAGCGCGCCAAGGCGTTCGGCATCTACGGTGCCATCGCCGGTGGCGGCGGCGCCGTCGGGCTGATACTCGGCGGTGTCCTGACCGAGTACCTGGACTGGCGGTGGACGTTCTTCGTGAACATCCCGTTCGCCATCGTCGCCGTGCTCGGCGCGCTGTACTCCATCCACGAGCCGTCCGGCAGCCGGAACCGCTCGTCGCTCGACATCCCGGGCGTGGTGCTGGCGACCACCGGTCTGGTGGCGCTGGTGTACGGCTTCACCCGGGCCGAGTCGCACGGCTGGAGCGACACCCTGACGCTGGTCATGTTCGTCGCGTCCGTGGTGCTGCTGGCCGCGTTCGTGGCGGTGGAGTCGCGGGTCAAGGCCCCGCTGCTGCCGCTGCGCGTCGTGCTCGACCGCAACCGCGGCGGCGTCTACCTCTCGCTCGGCCTCGCGGTCATCGCGATGTTCGGCGTCTTCCTGTTCCTCACCTACTACCTGCAGGTCGTGAAGGGCTACAGCCCGGTCAGGTCCGGACTGGCGTTCCTGCCGATGGTCGCGGGCATGATCGCCGGCTCGACCCAGATCGGCGCCCGGCTGATGACCCGTGTGCAGCCGCGGCTGCTGCTGGTGCCGGGCTTCCTCACGGGCGCCCTCGGGATGCTGCTGCTGGCTCAGATCGAGCCCGGCAGCTCGTACCCCGTGGTCGTCCTGCCCGGTCTCGTGCTGCTGGGCCTGGGCCTGGGCACGGCGTTCATGCCGGCCATGTCCCTGGCCACCTACGGCGTCGAGCCGCGCGACTCCGGCATCGCCTCGGCGATGGTCAACACCTCGCAGCAGGTGGGCGGCGCCATCGGCACCGCGCTCCTGAACACGATCGCCGCCAGTGCCACGACCGGCTGGATCTCCTCGCACGCCTCCGAGGCCCGCACCCTGGGCCGCGAGGGCTTCGCGAACTCCGCGGCCGTGCACGGCTACTCGACGGCGATCTGGTGGGCGGTCGGCATCCTGCTGGTCTCCGCGACCCTCGCGTACGTCCTGGTCAACGCCCGGGCCCAGTCGGGACACGAGGTCTCCGGCGACGGCAAGGACGTGGGCGCGGCGGACGAGGCGCAGGCGCCGGTGATGGTCCACTGACCGCGCTGACGCACTGACTCAAAGGAGAGTTCAGGGCTGAGCGAAGGCCCCTTTCCGTTCCTCGCGGGACGGGAAGGGGCCTTTGCCGCGCCGCGCGTCGGCGGCGGAAGGCCGTGGGTAGGTGTCAGAACGCCGGGTCGATGAGCGCGACGGACTGCAGCGCGGCCACGCGCGCGGTGTCGTCCCCGACGTCGAGCGCGGTGTCGACGAACTTGATCGTGTGTTCGTCGCCGTGCGCCGCCGCCCGGGTCAGCAGTTCGTCCGCCGTCGCCGCGGCGTCCCCGGCCGGTGGGGCCGGGATGCGCTCCGGCGGCAGCGGGGCGGCCGGTCCGTACGCGGCGGTGACGGCGGCGCTCGCCGCCCACGCGGCGGCGTAGCTGGGGATCCACAGGTCGCGGGGGAGCGCGGGCAGCGCGCGGAGCACCGCGTTCGGGGCGGTGGCGGCGTGCACCAGCATCACCGGTTCGCCGTGACCGTACGCCGCGTAGCGGTGGACCGCGGCCCGTACCAGCCCGGCCAGCGCCTCGCGGGCCTCCTCGGGGGTGCGCGCCGGGGCCAGGGCGCTCACCGCCGCCGGCCAGCCGGGCGCCGACTCCTCGGTGAGCTGCGCCAGCCGCTCGCGGATGCCGCCGGCCTGCGCGGGCACGGCGGGCACGGCGGCCAGCGCGGCGTCCGGTGCCGCGGTGCCGGCGGGGACGGGAGCGCTGGGCAGGCGGGCGTAGCGGGCGGCCCAGTAGCCGAGGGCGTGCGCCAGCTCGGTGACGCGGGGGCCGCCGGGGGCCCGGCCGGCGGCCTCGGTGTCCTGGAGGGTCCGTACGGCATGACCCGCGCGGATCACGGTGTGCGTGGCGGCGCCGGCCAGGCCGGGCAGCAGTCGCGGCCACCATGCGGCCAGCACCTCGCGCCACGGGCGGGCCTCCAGCTCGCGCGCGAAGTACGCCGGCCAGTCCCCGAGCCGCGCCGGGTCGCCCAGCGCGTCCCGCCACGCGGCGGGGTCGATGGGCCGGGACTGCGGCGGCATGTCCTCCAGCTTGTCGCGGTAACGGTCCAGCCAGCGGTGCACGGTCGCCGCCCGGTCGCCGTGCACCAGAACCTCGACGGCCATCGGTGCGTGGTTGGTCAGCCAGCCCTGCCGCTCCGGGCCCGCGGCGTGCAGCCGCTCCAGGGCCTCGTCGAGTACCCCGCTGTCGTCCTGATCGCTGCCCCGGCCCGTCGTCGTACGCGCGTCCTCACGGCTCGTCTCCATGGCGGCGACGCTACGTCCGCCGCCACCGGTCCGTAACGGCCGTCGGCCCTAGGACCTCCCTGGGTCTGCGGGCCCAGGCGACTCACCCGCGAGGTCCGGCCGCGGAAGCAACCGGAAGGCCGCGCACGCCGTCTTCACGGGGGAGGGCCGGCCCGGAGCGGTGCCGCCCAGGGGGGAGGGTCACGATGCCGGATGTGACGGACGTCTCACGATCCCGCGACGGCCGGCGCCGACTCAGGACGCCGCCGGTGGTTACCCGCCCCACCTGACCAGGCTGTCACCGGCCCGTCCGGCACCCCGTACGGGCGCGGTGCCTGCCGTGAGGTGGGGCAGGATACTGCAAGATCACGAAAATCGGTGCACGCGAGGGGAATTCTGTCCTGATTCCCGTCGTTGGACCAGGTGGAACGGACACACCCGGTAGGTCGGACTATCGGTGAGGAACTCACTCGCAAGGGAGCACGCATGGCAACCCGTGCCGTCGCCCGCCGCCAGGCCGAGACCTCGGCCGGCGCGGCAAGCAGCGCCCGCGGCGCTCGCGGCAAGAGCGGCGAGATCGCCGACCGCGACCTCGTCGGGATGTACCTCGACGAGATCGCCAGGACGCCGTTGCTCGACGCCGCGAAGGAAGTCGAACTCTCCCTGGACATCGAGGCCGGAGTCTACGCCGGGAAGCTGCTCGCCGGCGAGGCGAAGCCCGAGGCGGTGGACGCGCCGAGCGCGTCGGCGGACCGCGAGGAACTCGAAGCGATCGTCGCCCAGGGCGAGCGGGCCAAGGACCTTTTCATCCGCTCGAACCTTCGCCTGGTCGTCGCCGTGGCCCGCCGCTACCCGCGCAGCGGACTGCCGCTCCTCGACCTGATCCAGGAGGGGAACGCCGGCCTGGTGCGCGCCGTCGAGAAGTTCGACTACAAGAAGGGCTTCAAGTTCTCCACGTATGCGACGTGGTGGATCCGTCAGGCCATCACCCGCTCCATCGCCGACCAGTCCCGGACGATCCGGCTGCCCGTCCACCTCGTGGAGGAGCTGGGCCGCATCCGGCGGGTCCAGCGCGAGTTCAACCGTGAGCACGGCCGCGAGCCGGAGCCCGCGGAGGTCGCGGCGGAGCTGGGTTCGACGCCCGAGCGCGTGACGGACGTCCTGGACTGGGCCCGTGATCCGGTCAGCCTCAACATGTCGGTGGACGACGAGGGCGAGACCCAGTTCGGCGACCTGCTGGAGGACACCGGCGCGGACTCGCCGGAGGACTCCGTGCTGGTGATGATGCGCCGCGAGGAGCTGGAAGACCTCATCGGCCGGCTGGAGCCGCGTACGGCGTCGATCATCAAGGCGCGGTACGGCATCGAGGACGGCCGCGAGCGCACACTGACCGAGGTCGGCAAGCAGCACGGCCTGACGCGCGAGCGGATCCGCCAGATCGAGAAGCACGCGCTGGTCGAACTGAAGAAGCTCGCCCGCGACACGGGCTTCGAATCCGCGGCCTGACGCCGCATCCCGAACCGCCCCCGGTGTCTCCCCCCGGCGCCGGGGGCTTCTCCGTGCCCGGAACCCGCCCCGCCTGCCGGCTCGCCGACGGCGGGCGGGCCGGCTGACGGGTGGCCTGAAGGCGGTCTTGGCAACGCCGTCTGCGATGCGAAGCTGTTTGTCAGGGACATGATGTCCGGTCCCTTCCGTTCCCGGCCCCCGTGGAGGACAACGTGAGCACCAGGCGCACCAACCCCCTCAGACGTACCGTCCGGCGTTTACGGCGGCCCGCGACCGCCCTGACCGCTCTGGCCGTGCTCGCCCTCCCCGCCGTACTGGGGCTGGGCGGCCCGCAGGCGGCGCAGGCCCAGCAGCGGACGTTCAGCGCCACCGAGCTGGCGGCGGCGGGCGACGCCGTCCTCGCCGCCGACATCGCCGGGACGGCCTGGGGCGTCGACCGGGCGACCGGCACCGTCCTGGTCACGGTGGACGAGCGGGTGTCGGCCGCCGAGATAGCCGCGCTGCGCAGGAGCGCGGGCGCGCAGGCCGACGCCCTCACCTTCGAGCGCACCACCGGCACCTTCCGGCCGCACCTCCAGGGCGGCGAGCCGGTCTGGAGCAGCGCCGGCCGCTGCACCGTCGGCTTCAACGTACGGGCCGGCAGCGCCGATTACTTCGTGACCGCGGGCCACTGCACCCTGGGCTCCCCCACCTGGTACACGAACTCGTCCTTCACCACGGTCGTCGGCCCCACCGCGGGGAGCAGTTTCCCGGGCAACGACTACGGCATCGTCCGGTACACCAACACCGCGGTGCCCCGGCCCGGCACGGTCAACTGCGACGGCACCATCATCGACATCACCGGCCCCGCGAACGCCGGCGTCGGCCAGACGATCTGGATGGCCGGCAGCACCAGTGGCTGCCACAGCGGCGCCGTCACCGGCCTCAACGCCACCGTCAACTACGGCGACGGGATCGTCAGCGGTCTCATACGCACCAACCTCTGCAGCGAGCCCGGCGACAGCGGCGCCCCGGTGTTCATCCGCACCGGGGACGGCACGACGGGGCTGGCCGTCGGGGTGCTCTCGGGCGGCTCCGGCAACTGCGCCGCGGGGGGCACGTCCTTCGTCCAGCCGATCAACGAGATCCTCGCCGCCTACGGCGCCGTCCTCACCTGAACCGGCCCCGCCCGGCCGCCCGTCACCGGGCGGCCGGGCGGGACCGCGGCGCCGCGGGCGACGGCGCGGACGTCACGGGGCGGTGCCGTAGAGATCGCCGTACGACGGGAAGACGCCGCCCGCGCCGTCGACGCTCTCGGCGGCGCGGAGCGCCTTGGCCATGGCGCGGGTCAGGACGTCCGCCCCGGCCGCGAACACCTCGTTGAGCGCGCCGGCTTCCTGGTGCACCGCGAACGCCGGGTCGGCGGCGGCCTCGTCCGGGGGCAGCAGCGGGCGGGCTCCGGTGGCCAGAGCGAACACCGTGTCCCCGTCGGAGAGCAGGTGCGCGGGCCGTACGGCCCGCGCCAGACCGTCGTGGGCACAACCGGCCATTTTCTGCGCCTGTGCCGTGCCGAGCGCCGCGTCCGTGGCGACGACGGCCAGCGTGGTGTTCAGCGGCGGCCGGGCCGAGGCGGCGAAACGCCGCGCCGTCTCCACCCGCGCCGCCGCCAGCCGCCGCGACGCGGCGGTGTGCGTCTTCTCCGCGGGCAGGCCGTCCGCCGCGCCGGCATCGCCGTACAGCTCGGCGTAGAGCGCGCCGGTGGCCGGATCGAGGGCGGAGCCGGCCGCGTTGACGACGGCCAGCGCGGCGACCGTGGTGCCCGACGGAAGCACGACGCTCGCCGAGCCGACCCCGCCCTTGACCGCCCCGCACACCGCGCCCGTGCCCGCGCCGACGTTGCCCTGGCCGACCGCGGCGCCGGGTGCGGAGGATGCCGCCGCGGCGGCGGCCTCCCGGCCCATCGCGGCGTCCGGGCGCGCCCGGAAGTCGCCGCCGCGGCCCAGGTCGAACAGGGCCGCGGCCGGCACCACCGGCACCACCTGCGCCGGGTCGGGACCCACCCGGAAGCCGCGGCCCTGCTCCTCCAGCCAGGCCATGACGCCGTCCGCGGCGGCCAGCCCGTACGCGCTGCCGCCCGTGAGCACCACCGCCTCCACCCGCTGCACGATGGTGCGCGGGTCGAGAGCGTCGGTCTCCCGCGTGCCGGGCCCGCCACCGCGGACGTCCACGGAGGCCACGGCCCCGCCCTCGGGAGCGAGTACCACCGTCGTCCCGGTCAGCCAGCCGTCCCCGGTCCGCGACGCATGCCCGACGCGCACCCCCGCCACATCCGTGATCGCGTCCACGCCCATGCACCGCACCCTAGCCGCGCCCACCGCCCCGGACCCGGCACCACAGCCCGGGCGGCCACCGCACCGCCCGCCGCCTCGCCACCCCGGCCCCCCCCATGGGGCCCGCCACGTACCCTGGGGTCCATGAGTACCGAGCCCGAGAACCCGCTCGTCTTCGACGATCCGCTGGCGCAGCCGAGCCGGGACGACACCGACGAGGGCTGGGGGGAGCGGCCGGCCGCCGAGGGGAGCGCCGCCGACCTGGCCCGCTTCCTTGACGAGAAGCCGCCCCATCACCTCTGACCCGCACGGGTCCGCCACCTCCGCCGCTCCCGGGCGTCCGCCCGCGGCTATCTCTGGGTCGGCAGCGTGCCGCCGTCGCGGCGCGGCGCCGAGCCGTTCCGCTGGGCCACCAGCTCGTCGCGGATCTGCGTCAGCAGCTCGATCTCCGTGACCACCACGGGCTCTGCCACCGGCGCCTTCGCCGCCTGCCGCTCCCTGAGCCTGTTCATCGGCAGGATCATCGCGAAATACACGACGGCCGCCGTCATCACGAACGTCAGCGTGGCGCTCAGCACGGGGCCCCACAGGATCGCGACGCCCTTGGTGACCTCGCCTTCCGGGCTCTTCGTGCAGACATCGCTGAAGCAGGAGTGGTACTTGTCGAGGTTCTTCGAGCCGAAGATGGCGACGATGGGGTTGATGACGCCCTTCACCACCGCGTTCACGATGTTCGTGAAGGCAGCGCCGACGACGACGGCGACCGCGAGCTCCATCACGTTCCCGCGCATCACGAACTGCTTGAACCCGGCGATGACGCCCTGTTTGTCCGAGGTGCTCCCGGCGTCCTGCGTGCTCAATGCCCTTCCTCGCTTCACTCTCGACTGGTGGGCCGACCCAGCAAGGTATGGCAGAGATACGGAAGGATTGTCCACTCTCCTTGCCCGCGTCGGTGACGATCCGCAAAACCGCCGTCATCGCAGCGTCACCGCCAGCCGCCCGCCGGCCGCCGCACCGGCCAGCGCCGCGGCCACGGACCGCGGCACGGCCACCACCACCAGCGCCCCGTCGCCCCCGTCCGTCAACCCCGGTGCTCCCGACGGCCATTGCCCCTCCGGCAGCCCCGGCGCCGCGGCCTCGTCCGGCGCCTGTATCGACTCCGGCGCCCCGGCCGCCCCCGTTGTCTCCGCCCCCGTCGCGTCCGTATTCCGGTCCGCGTGCGGCGCCTTCGCCGCGCCCGGAATCTCCGCCACCCGCGCGGCCCGTGCCACGACCCGCGCCGGGCCGCCGTCCTCACCCCCGACGGCCAGCACGTCCACCACGTCGCCCGGCTTCAGCAGCCCGGCCACCCCGGCGTCCGCGATCCGCACCGGCGCCAGCACCTCCGCATCCCCGGCCCGCCCCTCGGCGGCCGAGCCTTCGGCAGCGCCGGGAACGCCGCTTTCCGGCCCGCCCGGCGACGCGGCGGGCGGCGTGCCTCCCGCGTCGCTGCACGGCGCCGCGGCCAGCGCCGCCGCCGCCATCGCGAGCGAGGCGGCCAGCAGCCGCCGCCGCATCACCACCGCCCGCCGTAGCCTGGCCCCGCGCCCCGGGCACAGCGGCTCGAACCCGGGCACCTCCCGCGGTGGCGGCGCGCCGCGCGGCAGCGGACGCGGTCCCGCCGCGAAGCCGCCGCCCCCGCGGGAAGCCACCGCCCCGGGCCGGCCGTCGCCGCCGGCGCCCGCCTTGTCGCGGCGATGGTCCGGGCCGGCGCCGGGGGGACGGGGCGGAGAGGGTGCGGAGAGGGTGCGGGCCGGGCCGGACATGGCGGTCACCACCAGTTCGTGACGAGTCGATCGCGTTCCGTGACGCCCTCGACTCTGCCCGACCCCGGCCCTCCCCGCTCCGGCCTGTGGATAACTCCCCGGTTGTGGATAACTCTGCCGTCATCCGGCCGGCGCCCCCGGCGCCCTACGGCAGCTCGATCCCCGGGTCCATCCCCGCCAGCGCCCCCGTGCACAAGCAGTCCCGGTCCGCCGTCGCCGGCAGCCGCCCCACCGCGTCGAAGAGCACCTCCCGCAGACGCCCCACGTTGGCGGCGAAGACCTCCAGCACCTCTTCGTGCGAGACCCCCTCGCCCGCCTCGGCGCCCGCGTCGAGGTCTGTCACCAGGGTCATCGACGTGTAGCAGAGTTCGAGTTCGCGGGCGAGTGCCGCCTCCGGGTGCCCGGTCATCCCGACCACGGCCCACCCCTGCGCCCGGTGCCACAGCGATTCCGCCCGCGTGGAGAACCGCGGCCCCTCGATGACGACGAGCGTCCCTCCGTCGACCGCCGGCCAGCCGCCCTCCTGCGCCGCCTTCAGCGCGGCCCGGCGCCCCGTCGGGCAGTACGGGTCGGCGAGGCTCACGTGCACGACGTTCGGCGTGGCGCCGTCGGGCAGTTGCCGGCCGTCGTAGTACGTCTGCATGCGCGACTTCGTCCGGTCCACCATCTGATCCGGCACGAGCAGCGTGCCCGGCCCGTGCTCCGGCTGCAGCCCGCCCACGGCGCACGGCCCCAGGACCTGCCGTACGCCCAGGGACCGCAACGCCCACAGGTTGGCGCGATAGTTGATCCGGTGCGGCGGCAGGTGGTGCTTGCGGCCGTGCCGGGGGAGGAACGCGACGCTCCGCCCCGCGATCTCGCCGAGGAACAGGGAGTCGCTCGGCGGTCCGTACGGTGTCTCGACGGCGATCTCCGTGACGTCCTCAAGGAACGAGTAGAACCCCGAGCCCCCGATGACGCCGATCTCTGCCTGTACTGCCGCTTCCTCAGCCATGCCGCAACGATAACCGTGCGGCCCCACCGCCGGCTTTCAGGCCGCCGAGGTCCCGCTGGAGGACGTGGCCGACTTGGACGACGAGGACGAAGACGACGAAGAAGACGAGCTCGACGAGGAAGACGACGAGTCCGAAGAAGAGGAAGAAGACGAGGACGACGAAGCCGACGACTCCGAACCCTTCTTCTCTCCCGACCCGGATCCGCCCGACTTCGATCCGCCGGAACCCGAGCCGCTGCGGCTGTCCGTCCGGTAGAACCCGGAGCCCTTGAAGACGACGCCGACCGCGGAGAACACCTTGCGGAGCCGCCCCTGGCAGGCGGGGCACACCGTCAGCGGCTCGTCGGTGAACTTCTGCACCGCTTCGAGGCCCTCGCCGCATTCGGTGCACTGGTACTGGTAGGTCGGCACGTGCTTCCTCCTGGCACTCTCAACTGGTGAGTGCTAACGACGCTTCATCATGCAGCATTCCCGCCCGTCAGTCCACCGGCGCGGGAACGGGGCGGCCGTCACCACGGACCGTGATCGCTCCGTGGCCGTCCGGAGACCGCAGCTTCCCCCGGAGCAGCAGCAGTGTGGCGCACGCCAGCGCGGTCGCCGTCAGCGGCACGAGAAACCCGGCCGCCGCGCCCGTGCCGTCGACCAGCCGGCCGGCCGCCACCGTCGCGGTGGCCTGCCCCAGGGCGACGGCGCCCGTCAGCCAGGTGAACGCCTCCGTCCGCGCCTGACCGGGCACCAGCGCGTCCGCCAGGGTGAAGCCCGTGATCAGCGCGGGCGCGACGCACACGCCGACCGCCAGACCCAGACCTGCGAGCGCCGCCGCGGACTCCAGCCCGGCCACCGCCCACAGCCCGGACGCGCTCGCGACCAGCAGCGGGTACGCCACGAGCAGCCGCCGTCGCGCCGGGCCGCGCCACTGGATCATGCCGAAGACCAGGCCGGCGAGCATGTTGCCGGCGGCGAAGACCCCGTACAGGACCCCGCTGAGCCCGGGGCGGCCGATCGACTCGCTGAACGCCGTCAGCGAGACCTGCATGCCGCCGAAGACCGCGCCGACGCCGAAGAACACCGCGACCAGCACCGGCAGTGCCGGCGCCCGCAGCGCGGACGCGCGCCGCCCCCGCCGCCGGTCCCTGCGGTCCCCACCGGCCACCGGCGGCGCCGTCCGCCGCTGCGCGGCGAACAGCAGCCCGCCGGTCAGTGCCAGCACCCCCTCCGCCACCAGCCCCGCCGCCGGATGCACCCCCGTGCACAGCGCCGCGGTGAGCGCCGGCCCGACGACGAACGTGAACTCGTCCGTCACCGACTCGAACGCCGTCGCCGTGTGCTGCAACGGGGTGCGCGGATCCGGTCCGGCGGCGAAGAGATGCGACCAGCGGGCCCGCACCATCGGCCCGATCTGCGGTATGAACCCGCCCGTCGGCACCGCCGCGGCCACCAGCGCCCACCCCGGCGCGCCCGCCAGCGCGAGCACGCTCAGCAAGGCCACCGCGGCGGCGTGCAGCAGCACGCTCGGCAGCAGGACCGCGGGCTGCCCGAAGCGGTCCGCGAGCTTGCCGCCGACGGGGGCGCAGAGCGCCATGGACAGCCCCGCCGCGGCGGCCACCGCGCCGGCCAGGGCGTACGAGCCGGAGCTGTGCTCCACCAGCAGCACGATGCCCATCGGCAGCATCGCGAACGGCTGACGGGCCGCGAAGCCGGGGAGGACGAAGCTCCGGGCGCCGGGCAGACGCAGCAACCGGCGGTAACCGGGGCGCGCACCGGCGCCGCCGTCGCCTCCGGCCGGCCCCGGGGGCGCACCGGGCATGCCGGACGCACCGGAGGCCGGATCCGGGGGCGCACCGGGCATGCCGGACGCACCGGAGGCCGGATCCGGGGGCGAATCGGAGGGAGATCCCGAAGGCGGAGGCTGAGGCGGGCGCGACACGGCCCGGTCCTTCCTGCTGCCTGGTGGTGCGCCGACCGCGCCGTTCAGGCGCGGCCCGCCCCGCCCGGGACCGGGCGGCGAGCGAGTCCGCCGGAACGCACCGAGGACCGTCCGCTGTACGCGCCCGCCGGGCGCGCCGGCCCTGCATCAGACAGAGACATGTTCCTGCGATTCCCCCGCGACCCTACCGAACCCCGCGGCCGGAGCCCGGTGGCCGCGGACTCCGGCCTACCCCGCCTCCCGGTCGCCCGGCGCCAGCCACCGCGCCAGCTTGCCGCCCCGGCCCACGTCCCGCAGCCGCTGCTCCGCCGCGTCGCGCACCTCGTCCGTCGTCACCACCAGCAGCTCGTCCCCCCGCCGCAGGATGTCCGTGGGCGACGGCACGAAGCTGGTCCCGTCCCGGACGACCAGCGTCACCGCCGCACCCGGGGGCAGCCGCAGCTCGCCGACCTCCACCCCGTGCATCCGGGAGCGCTCCGGCACCGACAGCGACAGCAGGTGCCCCCGCACCCGTTCCAGCGGCGCCGACTCGATGCCCAGGTCGAACGCCCCGTCACGGTCCCCGAGCCGCAGCAGCCGCGCCACCAGCGGTAGCGTCGGCCCCTGTACCACCGTGTAGACGATGACGAGCACGAAGACCATGTTGAAGATGCGGCCGGAGTCGGGGACGTCGTTCACCATCGGGATGGTCGCCAGGATGATCGGCACCGCGCCGCGCAGCCCGGCCCACGACATCAGCGCCTGTTCCCGCCAGGGAGTCCGGAACGGCAGCAGGCCCACGATCACCGAGGTCGGCCGGGCCACCGTGGTCAGCACCAGCCCGATGATCACCGCGGGCAGGATGTCCTGGCCCAGTTCGTGCGGCGTCACCAGCAGCCCGAGCAGGACGAACATCCCGATCTGCGCGAGCCAGCCCACCCCGTCGGCGAAGCCGCGGGTGGCCGACCAGTGCGGCAACTTCGCGTTGCCGAGGACCATTCCCGCCAGATAGACCGCGAGGAAGCCGCTGCCGTGCGCCAGGGAGCCCACGGCGTACGCGACGATGGTGAGGGACATCACCGCGATCGGGTAGAGACCGGAGGCCGGCAGCGCCACGTGCCGCAGCGCCAGGGCGCCCAGCCAGCCGATGGTCAGCCCGAGCGCCGCCCCGATGGCAAGCTGCAGCAGGATCTCGCCCAGGAGGATGTACCAGGACTCGATGGGCCCGGAGG
Organism: Streptomyces sp. CNQ329; assembly: GCF_000482585.1. Lineage (NCBI taxonomy): Bacteria > Bacillati > Actinomycetota > Actinomycetes > Kitasatosporales > Streptomycetaceae > Streptomyces > Streptomyces sp. CNQ329. The sequence continues at coordinate 182,724 of NZ_AXVU01000006.1, forward strand.
CGGAGAAGGCGACGACCAGGATGACCACGGGCGCGTCGTTGAACCCGGACTCGGCCTCCATCACGCCCGTGATCCGCTTGGGCAGCGGCACCCTGCGCAGCACGGAGAAGACCGCGGCGGCGTCGGTGGAGGAGACGACGGCACCCATGATGAGCGCCACCTTCCACTCCAGGCCGACCAGATAGTGCGCGCCCGCCGCCGTCACGCCGACGCTGATCGCGACGCCCACGGTGGACAGCACGGCCGCGGAGGGCAGCGCGGGTTTGATCTCACTCCACTTCGTGCCGAGGCCGCCCTCGGCGAGGATCAGGGCGAGTGCTGCGTAACCGAGGACCTGGGTGAGTTCGGCGTCGTCGAAGTTGTAGCCGAACAGGCCGTCCTCGCCGACGAGGACGCCGATGCCCATGTACAGCAGGAGGCTCGGCAGACCGCTCCGGGACGCGAGCCGGACCGCCGCGACCGCGACCAGCAGAACCAGGGCGGCGATGAGCGCGAGCTTGTTGAGTTCCTCGACTGACAGCTTTCTCCCTCTCGTCTTTTCTTCCTTGACGGAGATTTTACCTTGAGTGTCCGTCCGCCTGCCGCTTCCGGGACAGCCAAGGGGCCGTACGGGGCCTCTTGACCGGCCGCCTAAGGTTGCTCCAGCAAGTGCTCCGCTGGCTCCAGAAGGACAGGCATGCCCGTCAACGAGAACGGCCGCACGGCAGGCAAGAGGCGCCGCCTCATCTACGTCGCGATCGGGCTCGCCGCCGTGCTGGTTCTGGGCGTCGGCGCCGCCGCGTTCTGGACCGTCAGCACGGTGCGCGACTCCTTCCCCCAGACCACCGGATCGCTCAAACTGCCCGGTCTGGTCTCGCCGGTCACGGTCAAGCGCGACGCCCGCGGGGTACCGACGCTCTACGGGGACACCGCCGAGGACCTCTTCAGGGCGCAGGGCTTCGTGCACGCGCAGGACCGCTTCTGGGAGATGGACGTCCGCCGCCACATGACGTCGGGCCGGCTCTCGGAGATGTTCGGCAAGGACCAGGTCGAGACCGACGAGTTCCTGCGCACGCTGGGCTGGCGGCAGGTGGCGCAGAAGGAGTACGACGACAAGCTCTCCGCCGAGACCAAGAAGTACCTGCTGGCCTACGCCGACGGGGTCAACGCCTACCTCGCGGACCACAGCGGCTCCAGCCTGTCCGTGGAGTACGCCGCCCTGGGGTTCGTCAACGACTACGAGCCGGAGAAGTGGACCCCCGTCGACTCCGTCGCCTGGCTGAAGGCGATGGCCTGGGACCTGCGGGCGAACGTCGAGGACGAGATCGACCGCTCGCTGCTCTCCCAGCGCTTCGACGAGGACGAGATCGCCGACCTGTACCCGCCGTACCCGTACAAGCGCAACAAGCCCATCGTGGAGGGCGGCTCCGCGAGCACCGACGGCTTCATACCGAAGAGCGCCGGCGGGGCGCAGGGCGTGCAGGGGGCGCAGAACACCTACGGTGCCGCCTCCGCGGGCCTCAGCGGCCAGATGGGCTCGCTGGCGAAGACCATGGACGACATCCCCGCACTCCTCGGCCCCAGCGGCAGCGGCATCGGCTCCAACTCCTGGGTGGTCTCCGGCGATCTGACCACCACCGAGAAGCCGCTGCTCGCCAACGACCCGCACCTGTCCGCGCAGCTCCCCTCCGTCTGGTACCAGATGGGCCTGCAGTGCACCAGGGTCAGCGACGACTGCCCCTACGAGGTCAGCGGCTTCACCTTCTCCGGCATGCCGGGCGTGGTCATAGGCCACAACGCCGACATCTCCTGGGGGCTGACCAACCTGGGCGCCGACGTCGCCGACCTGTATCTGGAGAAGGTCGAGGACGACGGCTATCTGTACGACGGCAGGACACGCGAGTTCGGCACCCGCGAGGAGCTGATCAAGGTCGCGGGGGGCGACGACAAACGCATCACCGTACGCACCACGCGCAACGGACCCGTGATCTCGGACCGCAGCGACGAGCTGGCAGAGGTGGGCAAGGAAGCCCCCGTGGGCAACTCCGCGCCCGACCGCGGCGACGGCTACGCCGTCTCGCTGCGCTGGACCGCCCTGGAGCCGTCCAGCACCATGGACGCCGTCTTCGGCATCAACAAGGCGGCGGACTTCGAGGAGTTCCGCGACGCCGCCCGCGACTTCGCCGTGCCCTCGCAGAACCTCGTCTACGCCGACACCGAGGGCAACATCGGCTACCAGGCGCCCGGCAAGATCCCGCGGCGCGGCAGCGGCGACGGCAGCCTGCCGGCGCCCGGCTGGGACCCGGCGTACGCCTGGGACGGCTACATCCCGTTCGACGATCTGCCGTGGGAGCTCAACCCCGACCGCGGCTACGTCGTCACCGCCAACCAGGCCGTCGTCGACGAGAACGCCTACCCGTACCTGCTGACCACCGACCCCGGCTACGGCGCCCGCAGCAAGCGCATTGCGGACCTCATCGAGGAGAAGACCAAGGACGGCGGGAAGATCTCCCCCGACGACATGCGCACCCTGCAGCTCGACAACCACAGCGAGATCGCCGAACTCCTCACCCCGCTGCTGCTGGACATCGAGATCGACGACCCGATGGTGCGCGAGGCCCAGGACCTGCTGAAGGACTGGGACTACAGCCAGGACACCGACTCCTCCGCCGCCGCGTACTTCAACGCGGTCTTCCGCAGCATCCTCAAGCTCTCCTTCGGCGACAAGATGCCCAAGGAGCTGCGCCCGGAGGGTGAGTGCCTGCACGTGCCGCCCGCCAACCCCGCGGCCGACCCCGACGGTCCGGCCACCGTGCGCGAGTGCGGCGAGCGCGACGCGGACGCGGCCCAGCCGGACGGCGGCGACCGGTGGTTCGAGGTCGTCCGGAGCATCCTCAAGGACGAGGACAACCGCTGGTGGAAGACCACCGGCAGCGACGGCGAGCCCCTCGACGAGAACCGCGACGAAGTGTTCGAGCACGCCATGAACGACGCCCGCTGGGAGCTGACCGCCGAGCTGGGCAAGGACATCGACACCTGGTCCTGGGGCCGGCTGCACCAACTGATGCTGCGCAACCAGACGCTGGGCACCGAGGGACCGGGCGTCGTGCAGTGGCTGCTCAACCGCGGCCCGTGGAACCTCAGCGGCGGCGAGGCGGCCGTCAACGCCACCGGCTGGAACGCGGCGGGCGGATACGACGTGCTGTGGGTTCCGTCGATGCGGATGGTGGTGGACCTGGCGGACCTCGACGCCTCCGGCTGGGTCAACCTCTCCGGCGCCTCCGGGCACGCCTTCCACCCGAACTACACGGACCAGACGACGGCGTGGGCCAAGGGCGAGCTGTACGAGTGGCCGTTCTCGGCCAAGGCGGTGCAGGAGGCCGCGAAGGACACGATGACGCTGTCGCCGTGAGGTGTACGGGCCGGGTGGCTGTGCGGCTACGGCCGCGGGAAGCGGTGCACCGCGGAGGGCGTGACGGCGGCGGTCACGGGGCGGTCGTGGGGCTCGGCGGGTACGCGGTCGAGCACTTCGCCGTCGTAGAGGAGCACGACGAGGGCGGGCCCGGCTCCGCCCCCGCCGTCCGCCAGCCGCGCGAGCACCCGGTCGTACGACCCGCCGCCGCGCCCCAGCCGCAGCCCCCGCCCGTCGACGGCCAGCCCCGGCAGCAGCACCGCCTCCGCCGTGCGTACCGCCTCCGGCCCCAGACACGGTCCGGCCGGCTCCAGCAGTCCGCGCCCGGCGGCCCGCAGCGCCTCCGGACCGCCGTACCGCGCCCAGTCCAGATCGTCGTCCGCCAGCAGCACCGGCAGCAGCACCACCGTGCCCCGCGCCCGCAGTTCCTCCAGCAGCTCGCGGGTGCCCGGCTCGCGCCCCACCGACACGTACGCCGCCACGGTCCGCGCCTCCGCCAGCTCCGGCAGCTCCAGCGCACGGCGGGCCAGCCGCCGCCCCGCCGCCTCGGTCTCGTCCCGCGGTACGGCCGCCCGCGCCGCGAGTAGGGTGCGGCGCAACGCCGCTTTTCCGGCCTGGTCGCTGCCCACTTGTCCGTACCTACCCTTATGGTGCTGAACATGGATTCTTCGCGTACTCGGATCACCAAGGCTGTCATCCCGGCCGCCGGTCTCGGCACCCGCTTCCTGCCGGCGACCAAGGCGACGCCGAAAGAGATGCTGCCCGTGGTCGACAAGCCCGCGATCCAGTACGTCGTCGAGGAGGCCGTCTCGGCCGGTCTGGACGACGTCCTCATGATTACCGGGCGGAACAAGCGGCCGCTCGAAGACCACTTCGACCGCAACCACGAGCTGGAGGAGGCTCTGCGGAAGAAGGGTGACGAGGCGCGCCTGGCCAAGGTTGCGGAGTCCAACGACCTGGCGAACATCCACTACGTCCGCCAGGGCGACCCCCGCGGCCTCGGGCACGCGGTGCTGTGCGCCGCCGAGCACGTCGGCGACCAGCCGTTCGCCGTCCTCCTCGGCGACGACCTCATCGACCCGCGCGATCCGCTGCTGGCCCGCATGGTGCGCGCCCAGGCCGAGCACGGGGGCAGCGTCATCGCGCTGATGGAGGTCGACCCCGAGCAGATCCACCTGTACGGCTGCGCGGCCGTGGAGACCACGGCGGACAGCGACGTCGTGCGCGTCACGAACCTCGTGGAGAAGCCCGCCGCCGCCGACGCCCCCAGCAACTACGCGGTCATCGGCCGCTATGTCCTCGATCCCGCGATCTTCGGCGTGTTGCGCACGACGGAGCCCGGCCGCGGGAACGAGATCCAGCTCACCGACGCGCTGCAGCGGCTGGCGGCGGACGAGGCGCTCGGCGGCCCGGTGCACGGCGTGGTGTTCAAGGGCCGGAGGTACGACACGGGCGACCGCGGCGACTACCTCCGGGCGATCGTCCGCCTCGCGTGCGAGCGCGAGGACCTCGGCGCCGACCTGCGCGCGTGGCTGCGGAAGTACGTCGCCGAGGAGATGGCGGATTGAGCGAGGTCGTGAAGGCGACGGAGACGGGGGAGCAGGAGCCGGAGACCGGCGGTGCGGAACGCCTGCCGGAGGCCGGGGCCGAGGAGACCGGCGCCGCGGCACAGGAGAGCCGCACCGCGCGCAGGTCCTCCGGACTCTGGTCCGTCGAGGAGCACCTCGACGACATACTGCGGCAGATCCGCCCGCTGGAGCCGCTGGAGATGCAGCTCCTCGACGCCCAGGGCTGCGTCCTCGTGGAGGACGTCACCGCGGCCGTCGCCCTCCCGCCGTTCGACAACAGCTCCATGGACGGCTACGCGGTGCGCACCGTCGACGTCGAGGACGCGAGCGATGAGTTCCCCGCCGTCCTGCGCGTCATCGGCGACGTACCGGCGGGCGGCGGCGGCGACTTGCCGCACGTCGGCCCGGGTGAGGCCGCCCGCATCATGACCGGTGCGCCGCTGCCGCCCGGCACGCAGGCCGTCGTCCCGGTGGAGTGGACCGACGGCGGTACGGGCCGCGGCCGGGTCGACGCCATGCGCCCGCACAGCGAGTCGCCCGCCGGCGCCGGCGGCGAGGTGCGGATCTACGCGCCCGCCGGCACCGGCCGGCATGTCCGCACCCGCGGCAGCGACGTCCTCGCCGGCGACCTCGTGCTGCGCGCCGGCACCCGGCTCGGCCCCGCGCAGACCGGGCTGCTCGCCGCCATCGGGCGCGGCTCGGTGCGGGTCCGCCCGCGCCCGCGGGTCGTCGTGCTGTCCACCGGCAGCGAACTGGTGCCCCCGGGCGAGCAGCTCACCCCGGGACGTATCCATGACTCCAACAGCTATGCGCTGACCGCCGCCGCCCGCGACGCGGGCGCCATCGCCTATCGCGTGGGTGCCGTCGCCGACGACGCCGAGACGCTGCGCGCGACCGTCGAGGACCAGCTCATCCGCGCGGACGCGCTGGTCACCAGCGGCGGCGTCAGCGTCGGGGCGTACGACGTGGTGAAGGAGGCGCTGGCCGAGCTGGACGGCGAGGCGGGCGGCGGCGTGGAGTTCCGGCGGCTGGCGATGCAGCCGGGCAAGCCGCAGGGCTTCGGCCGTATCGGCGCCGACCGCACCCCCCTCTTCGCGCTCCCGGGCAACCCGGTGAGTGCGTACATCTCCTTCGAGATGTTCGTCCGGCCCGTGATCCGCAGGCTGATGGGCGTGGAGCCGGTGCACCGCCCGGTGGTACGGGCCAGGCTGGCCGGCGACGAGCCGCTGACCTCGCCGGCGGGCCGCCGGCAGTTCCTCCGCGGCTGGTACGAGCACGGGCGGACCGACGGCGGCCTGGACTCCGCCGCCGGGGCGGTCACCCCCGTGGGCGGCGCCGGGTCGCACCTCATCGCGGCGCTGGCCCGCGCGAACGCGCTCGTCGTCGTACCGGAGGAGACCACGGAGGTGGCGCCGGGTTCGGACGTGGACGTCGTACTCCTGGACTGAGGGGCGGGCCGGCCGCATACGCCGGGGCGGGAAACGCGCGGAGCCGAACGGCAGGCCGTGGAGGTACGGTGGCTCCGCGCGAATTCACCCCGGGAGCTCCTGACGCCATGAGCCAGCCAAGCCGCCTGACCCACCTCGACGACACGGGCGCCGCCCGCATGGTCGACGTCTCCGCCAAGGACGTCACGGCACGCACCGCCCGCGCCTCCGGGCGCGTCCTGGTCTCGCCGCGCGTCGTCGAACTGCTCCGCGGTACCGCCCCGGGCGAGACGCTGCCCAAGGGCGACGCCCTGGCCACCGCCCGGCTCGCCGGCATCATGGGCGCCAAACGCACCCCCGACCTGATCCCCCTCTGCCACCCGCTCGCCCTCTCCGGCGTCACCGTCGACCTCGGTGTCGCCGACGACGCGGTGGAGATCGCGGCGACCGTGCGCACCACGGACCGTACGGGAGTGGAGATGGAGGCGCTGACCGCGGTGTCGGTGGCGGCGCTCACGGTGGTCGACATGGTCAAGGCCGTCGACAAGGCGGCCGTCATCACCGACGTACGCGTCGAGACGAAGACCGGCGGCAAGTCCGGCGACTGGAGCCGGTCGTGAGGGCCCTGGCGGTCACGGTCTCCAACCGCGCGGCGGCGGGGGTGTACGCGGACACCGGCGGCCCGCTGCTCGTCGCGGGTCTGACGGAGATGGGCTTCGCCGCGGACGGCCCGACGGTGGTGCCGGACGGCGAGCCGGTGGAGGCGGTGCTGCGGGAGGCGGTCGCCGCGGGCTACGACGTGGTCCTGACCACCGGCGGCACGGGCGTCTCGCCGACCGACCGCACCCCGGAGATGACCGCCCGGGTACTGGACCGCCACCTGCCGGGCGTACCGGAGGCGATCCGGGCGTACGGCTACGCGAAGGTGCCCACGGCGGCTCTCTCCCGCGGCCTTGCGGGGGTCGCGGACCGTACGGTCATCGTGAACCTCCCGGGCTCGTCCGGCGGCGTACGCGACGGGCTCGCGGTGCTGGCGCGGCTGCTGCCGCACGCGGTCGAGCAGGTGCACGGCGGCGACCACGCGCGCGCCGACGACGGCCCGGGGCCGGCGGACGGCCGGCCCGGACGCCCGGGCGGTGCCCCCTGAGCGCGTCCTGGCCCGCGGTGCTGACGGAGGGTCCCGTGACCCTCCGCCCCATCCGCGCGCGCGACCAGCGCGCCTGGCGGGAGATCAACAAGCGCAACCGCGACTGGCTGCGCCCCTGGGAGGCGACCGTCCCGCCCCCGCCGCCCGGCACCCCGCACACCCGCCGCCCCACATTCCGGCAGATGGTCCGGCACCTGCGCAGCGAGGCGAACGCGGGCCGGATGCTGCCCTTCGTCATCGAATACGAGGGCACGCTGTGCGGACAGTTGACGGTCGCGGGTATCACGTGGGGCTCGATGCGTTCCGGGCACGTCGGTTACTGGATCGACCGGGATTACGCGGGCCGCGGTGTGATGCCGACGTCCGTGGCGCTGGCCGTGGACCACTGTTTCCGGACAGTCGGGCTGCACCGCATCGAGGTCTGCATCCGGCCGGAGAACATGCCGAGCCGCCGTGTGGTGGAAAAGCTGGGCTTTCGCGAGGAAGGCGTGCGCCCGCGCTACCTGCACATCGACGGGGCCTGGCGCGACCATCAGGTGTTCGTGCTCACCGCCGAGGAAGTGCCGGAGGGGCTCCTCAACCGGTGGCGGGGGCTGCGCCACTCGGAGAAATAAGACAAATATTCGATAGCGTAGCCGTAAAAAGTCAGAAGAAAAGGTCGAGATATCAGCCAGATGGTGCGACACACCGAGCCAATTGGCCCATGCGCTGTCGCCGCGGCCTCTACCGTGTAAGGCGTGAGCAGCAGCGGCCTCATCTACGCAATGATCGTCGGGGCCTGGGCCGCCTACCTGGTGCCGATGTGGCTCCGTAGGCAGGACGAGCTGAACGAAGCCCGTCCGACGGAACGCTTCAGCACCGCCATCCGGCTGCTGACCGGACGGGGCGGCGGGGCGGACCGTGCCCAGGACCGGGACGGCTCCGACTCCGGCACGGGTTCCGGCCCGGACCCGGACTCCGGGGAGGACGCCGGAGACGACGACGAGCGCCCGGACGCCGCACCCGCCGCACCCGGCGTGGTGGACGTCCGGGCCGCTGCCGTGCCCGTGACCGACCCCCGCGCCGCCGCCCCGCACCGGCGCGGTACCCGCACGGAGACCCCGGCGGCGCCGGTGGCACGTCAGGGTGTGTCGGCGAGGGCGGACGAGGAGCCGGAGGCGGCTCCGGCGGGGCGTACGGACGCCCAGGCGGGCGCACCCGCTGGCCCGCACGCCCGGGAGGAGAGCCCCGCCCCCGCGCGCAACCAGCAGCTCCAGTCCACCCCCGAACGCCGGGCGCGGGCGCGGGTGCTGGCGCGCCGGAGGCGCACGCTGACGCTGCTGTTCGTGGCGCTGACGGCGGGCGCCGTCGCGGCGTCGGTGGGCGGCCCGCGCTTCCTGTGGGCCGTCGTGGTCCCGGTTCTGCTGCTCACGGCGTACGTCGTCCGCGTACGCACCCAGGAGCGCCGCCGCCGCACGTTCACCGCCGACCAGGCCCGCGGCGAGGCGGCGGCCCGCCGGCTGCGCGAGGACCGCGAAGCCGGGCCGCGCCGGACGTACGGCAACGCCGGCGACGGCCGCGGCGACGGAGCCGGGGAAGGCGACGGCGCCGACGCCGGCGACCCGTCGGCCACGGCCCCGTTCGACGCCCCGGCGGCGGCCTACGAGGCGGACCGCCGGGCGCTGGTGGAGCAGACCGACCACGCGGAGTGGGTCGACCAGCAGCGCGAGCGCGACCGCCCCGCGGACGCCGGCTGGGACCCCGTCCCCGTCCCGCTGCCCACGTACGTCACGGCCCCGGTGGCCCCCCGCGCCACCCGGGGCCTGGACTTCGACGCCCCGGACACCTGGAGCTCGGCCCGCTCCAGCGCCGCGGAGCCCCACGAGCCACCGCCGGAAACCCCGCCCGCGGACCCCGCGAAGACCACCCCGGACCCGGAGACGGACCCCCTGTCCCGCCGCCCCCGCCCCACCAACCGCACCCCCCTGTTCGACCAGTACGCCGACCCGCCCCGCCCCCGCGCCGCCAACGAGTAGCGCGCTGCCCGGACGACGAGAACCGATTTCCTGGGCGGCGATCCGGGATGCTAAGGTTCCTTCCGTTGTGAGGGCCTGTAGCGCAGTCCGGTAGCGCACCTCGTTCGCATCGAGGGGGTCTGGGGTTCAAATCCCCACAGGTCCACTTCACCTCCAGGACCGTTCCTGAGTCGGCTCAAGCCCGGTCGACGAGATCCCGCCGATCCCCGTGATCGGGCGGGATCTCTGCGTTTCGGGGCCCTTCGCCTGGCCGTGGCGGCCCGCGTCAGTCGGGCTGCTTCTCCATGTGTGCGAGGACGCGGTCCGAGATGCGGGCGAGGGTGTCGAGTTCTTCCTGGGTGAGGGCGCTGATGAAGAGCCGGCGGACGTGTTCGACGTGGACGGGCGCGGCGTCCTCGATCGCCTTGTAGCCGGCCGGGGTGGCGACGATGAACGCTCCGCGTCCGTCGTCGGGGCATTCCTCCTTGGCCACCAGTCCGCGTTTCGCCATCCGCCCGACCTGGTGGGACATCCGGCTCTTCTCCCATTCCACCCGCTTCACCAGGTCCATGAAACGCAGTCGTCCGTCGCGGGTTTCGGTGAGTCTGACCAGCACGATGTAGTCGGAGGCGGACATCCCGGAGTCGGCCTGGAGCCGGCGGGAAAGCCGTCCGATGAGCTTCTCCTGCATGCGGATGAAGCTGTCCCAGGCCGCCCCCTGCTCGGAGGTCAGCCAGCGCGGCGTTGCGTCCATGAACTGAGCGTAACGAGATCGCCGACAGCTCATCCATCCCCCGGGTGGGACCGGTTCCGAACCGGCCCGTGGGGGGCGCCCCGCTCGCGCAGCGGGCTCTAGTTGACGTTTCAACGACTACCCGGTTAGTGTAGGTGATGCGTCAACCAAATGGCGCGAAGCTCCGGGAGGGAGAGCGTGGTTCCGGTCGCCTGCCGGCCGTGACGGGCGAGTGGCAGCGGGGCCGGGCCCGCGGTAAGACCGGAGCGGGTGCCGCCGGGGTCCGGGCGCCGTACGGCGGGGTCCGCGGCGCGGCCTGTGCCCGGGAGACGCAGCTCCCGGCCACCGCCCCCGCCGGAGCGGAGCCTGACATGGCTGCCGTCCCGGCTCCCGCCCGTGCCGGGTACGGCCCGGCGCCGACCGCCGTGGGACAAGGCCCACGCGTCAGGCGAATGGAGGACACATGTCGGTGGAAGTGAGTGACGTTCCGGACGCCCGCCGGTACGAGGCGAGGGTCGACGGAGAGTCCCGGGTTGCGGGCTTCGCGGACTACATCCGTACCCCGGAACTCGTCGCCTTCGTGCACACCGAGGTCCCGCCGGAGTACGCGGGCAGAGGGGTCGGGTCGGCGCTGGTGCGCACCGCCCTCGACGAGGCGCGTGCCGCGCGTCTGCGGGTGCTGGCCACCTGCCCGTTCTTCGCGGGGTGGATCATCCGGCACCCCGAATACCAGGACCTGCTGTATCAGTCCCGCAGCAGGGTCAGCGACTGAACACCGGGCACGGCAGCGAGGGAGGCGGTATGAGCAAGGGAACCGGAAAGAAGGCGTACGAGGGCAAGGCGATCACCGTGACCTTCGAAGCCGGGCGCTGTCTGCACGCCGCCGCATGCGTCAACGGGCTGCCGGAGGTTTTCGACCCGGGTGAGCGTCCGTGGATCCGGCCGGACGGTGCCGAGGCCGAGCAGCTCGCCGCAGTGGTGCGGCGTTGTCCCTCGGGCGCGCTGCGGTACGCACTCGCGGACGGAGAGGCGGAGACCGCGGACCGGCCCACGCAGATCACGCGCAACGTTGTCGGGCAGTTGATCGCGCGCGGCGAGTTGGAGATCGAGACGGCGGCAGGCCCGCGCGCGGAGACCAGGGCCGTTCTGTGTGGCTGCGGGCAGAGCCGCCTGCAGCCGTACTGCGACCACGCGGGGGTGTGCGGTCAGCCGGCCCCGGACCGGCCCGCCTGACCCGCCCCGATCCGGCCTCGCGCCTGCACACACACGGACACGACGACATGACTCTGATGGGTTGACGATGGATGCTTCGCAGATCGAGTTCGGTATCGACAGCTTCGGGGACCGGCCCCGTGACGACCGTGGGGAGATCGTCTCGTACGCGCAGGCGATCCGCGCCGCCGTGGCCGAGGCGGTGCTGGCCGATCAGACCGGTATCGACGTGGTCGCGCTGGGTGAGCACCACCGGCCGGAGTACGCGATCTCCAGCCCCGAGACGGTTCTGGCCGGCATCGCGACGGCCACCGAGCGCATCCGGCTCGCCTCGGGGGTGACGGTGCTGTCCTCGGACGACCCGGTGCGGGTGTTCCAGCGGTTCGCCACCGTCGACGCGCTCTCCGGCGGTCGCGCCGAGGTGATCCTCGGACGGGGGTCGTTCACCGAGTCGTTCCCGCTGTTCGGGTACGACCTGAAGGACTACGAGGTGCTCTTCGAGGAGAAGATCGACCTGTTCCACCGGCTTCTGGACGAAACGCCGGTCACCTGGGAGGGCACCACCCGTGCCCCCCTGCACGAGGCCGATGTGTACCCCAAGACCGAGTCGGGACGTCTCGATACCTGGGTCGGGGTCGGCGGGTCACCGCAGTCCGTGATCCGCACCGCCCGCTACGGGTTCCGGCTCATGCTCGCCATCATCGGCGGCGCACCCGACAGATTCGCTTCCTACGCCGATCTGTACCGGCGGGCGAGCGAGCAGCTCGGCACCACCGCACAGCCGGTCGGGATGCACTCGCCGGGGTTCGTCGCGGACACCGACGCCGAGGCGAAAGAGCTGTTCTACCCCGGGTTCAAGGAGACCCGCGACCGGATCGGGGCGCAGCGCGGCTGGCAGCCGATCAGCCGGGAGGAGTTCGAGGCCGAGGTGGCACACGGATCGCTGTACGTCGGCTCGGCCGAGACCGTCGCGAACAAGATCGCCCGGGCGGTCCGGGCGATCGACGCGGGCCGGTTCGACATGATCTATTCGGCCGCCGGCACCGTCTCGGCCACCGCCCGGCTGCGTTCGGTCGAGCTGTACGGCACCCGGGTCATCCCCCGGGTCCGCGAGCTTCTGGCCGAACAGCCCGCGGCCACGGCGGGGACGACACGATGACCGCCCCCGTCACCACCGTCGGCATCCTGGGGGCGGGGAAGGCCGGCACCGTCCTGGCGCGCCTGGCGGTCGCGGCCGGCTACCGGGTCCTGGTCTCCGGATCCGGAGACCCCGCGAAGATCGCGCTGACCACCGAGATCCTCACCCCCGGCGCGACCGCCGCGTGGCCGTCCCGGGTCTCGGGCACCGCCGACGCGGTGATCCTCGCCCTCCCGCTCGGCAAACACCGCAACCTCCCGGTCTCCGAGCTGGCGGGGAAGCTCGTCATCGACGCGATGAACCACTGGTGGGAGGTCGACGGTCCCCGGGACACGGTCGTCCCGTCCGGCATCTCCTCGAGCGAGGCCGTGCAACGGTTTCTGACGGGTGCGCGAGTCGTCAAAGCCCTCAACCACATGGGTTACCACGACCTGGAGGACGAGGCCCGCCCCGCCGGGACCCCAGGGCGCAAGGCGATCGCGCTCGCCGGTGACTCGCCCGGGGACGTCGCCGTCGTGTCGGAGCTGATCGGGACGCTCGGATTCGATCCGCTTCCCCTCGGCGACCTCGCCGCGGGCGCCCGGCTGGAGCCCGGCACCCCCGCCTTCGGCGCCAACGTCGGCGTCGGCCGGCTGCGCGCTCTCACCGGCGTCCCCGCTCCGGCCACGGTGCCGGAGCACCCATGAACCGCCGATCGTGAGGAAGGTGGACGCATGCGGTCGATGATTCCCGACTACCTGACCGAGGCGCTCGGAGACGTCGAGCCGGACACGTCCGGAGAGCCGGCGGGCTACATCCCCGAACTCGCGGCGGCGGACCCCGAGCGTCTCGGCGCGGTCTTCACCACCGTCGACGGCGAGGTCTACGGTGCCGGCGACGTCGACACCGAGTTCACGATCCAGTCGATCTCCAAGCCGTTCACGTACGGGCTGGCCCTGGCCGACCGCGGCTTCGACGCCGTGCTGGCCAAAGTCGGAGTCGAGCCGTCGGGTGAGGCGTTCAACCGGATCTCCCTGGAAAGCGATACCGGGCGCCCCCTCAATCCCATGATCAACGCAGGTGCGATCACCGCCCACGCGCTGGCCGGGGCGGTGGAGACGGATCCGGCGGAGCGCGTGGAGCGGGTGGTCCGCGGCCTTTCGGCGTTCGCCGGCCGCCGGCTGAAGATCGACGAGGCGGTGTGCGCGTCGGAGATGGAGCACGCGCACCGCAACCTCGCCATCGCGCACATGCTCCGCAGTTACGGCATCCTCACCGAGGACCCGAGGGCCGTCGTGGACGGCTACACCCGCCAGTGCTCCGTGCTCGTCACGGCGCGCGATCTGGCCATGATGGCCGCGACACTGGCCAACCGCGGGGTGAACCCCGTCTCGGGGGAGCGAGTGCTGCACGAGCAGGTCGTGCGTCAGGTGCTGAGCGTCATGTCCACCTGCGGAATGTACGACGCGGCCGGTGACTGGGCGACGCAAGTCGGCATTCCGGCGAAGAGCGGCGTGGCCGGGGGACTGATCGGGGCGCTCCCCGGCCAGATCGGCATCGCCACGTTCTCGCCCCGGCTGGACTCCCACGGGAACAGTGTGCGCGGGGTGTCCCTGTTCGAACGATTCTCCTCCGACATGGGTCTGCATGTGATGGAGGTCCCGCCCGCCGGGCGCGCGGTCGTGCGGTCCAACGACGTCGTCGGCAGCGGGCCGCGTGCGATCCGGGTCCTCGCACTGCAAGGGGGGATCGGCTTCGCCGGGGCCGAGAGGATCGTCCGGGAGACCGTGGCCACCGCGCCGCCGGAAGCCGGGGTGGTTCTGGACCTCACGAGGGTCTCTGCGGTCGATGACGTGGCACGGCGCATGCTGCTGGAGATCGTGCGCCGGCTCACGCTGGACGGCCAGGAGGTCTTCCTCGTCGACCCGGAATCGCTCGTGCCCGATCCCGATCCCGGCGACGGCGGCCGGGTCACGGTCGTGGGCGACGTGGGCCAAGTGGTGCTTCCGCCGCACAAGGCGGCCGTCACCCGGCGTACGAGCCGACCGCACGGAGGGACGTGACGCACGGGCGGCGAGCCGCTTGCGCGCCTGTGCGTAGCGGGCGGTGTCACCGCCCGGGCAGGCAGGGACGCGCTTGGCGGGTGTGTACTGCGTGCCGTTCACCGGCCGCCTCCGGGTCTGACCGGGCTGCGCTCGGCCGGCGCCGGCAGGGGGTGAGTGCCGGGTCCTGCCGTGTCCGGGCGTCCCGGAGCCGGGCCGAGCGCTCCGGATTCGCCGTTTAACGTTGCATCCCGCCTGTGCCAGTCAGGTCGGGGAGTGGTTTACAACGTTGCATCTTGATGCTGTGATGGCAGGGACGCACCCTGTCCGACCTGACGTCCTCCCCCAGGAGAACCTTCGCCATGCCCGATGCGTACGTACCCTCCGCCCCCGCGGGGACTCCCCGGCCCGAGTACCCCCGGCCCGGCTTCGCCCGGGCGGAGTGGCTCAACCTCAACGGCACCTGGCAGTTCGCCCGCGATCCCGGTGACAGCGGGTTCGAGCGCGGGCTCGTCGGCTCCGAGTTGCCCGACCGGATCGTCGTACCCTTCTGCCCCGAATCTGAGCTGTCCGGGATCGGGGACACCGACTTCCACCACGCCGTCTGGTACCGCCGCACCGTGCGGATACCCGGCGAGTGGGCCGGGCGGCGGATTCTGCTGCACTTCGGGGCCGTCGACCACGATGCGACCGTGTGGGTCAACGGGCGGGAAGTCGTCCGGCACAGCGGGGGGTTCACCCCGTTCAGCGCCGATCTCGGCGATGTCGTACGGGCCGGGGAGGAGGCCGTCGTCGTCGTGCGGGCGCGGGATTCCGCGCACGGGCCGCAGGCGCGCGGAAAGCAGTCGACCGAGTACGCCAACCACGCCTGCGTCTACACCCGTACCACCGGCATCTGGCAGACCGTCTGGCTGGAGCCCGTCGCGGACACCCACTTCCAGCGGCCCCGCATCACCCCCGACCTGGCCGCCGGCTCCTTCCACGTCGAGGTCCCGCTCGCCGGCAGCCGCACCGGCCACCGCGTCCGCGCCGAACTGCGCGACGCCCACGGCATCGTCGTCGAGACCGCCGTCGCCGCGGACTTCGATCTCGCGCCGCGCCTGGTGCTGCCCGTACCGGGCGACCGGCGCCGCGCCTGGTCGCCCGAGGACCCGCATCTGTACGAACTGACGCTGGAACTGACCGGTCCCGACGACACCGTGATCGACCGTGCGGTGTGCACCGCCGGCCTGCGCGCGGTGACGATCGACGGGAAGCGGATCCTGATCAACGGCAAGCCCGTCTTCCAGCGCCTGGTGCTCGACCAGGGCTGGTACCCCGACGGCCTGATGACCGCCCCCGACGACGCCGCCCTCGTCCGCGACATCGAACTCTCCCTGGCCGCCGGCTTCAACGGCGCCCGGCTGCACCAGAAGGTCTTCGAGGAGCGCTTCCTGCACCACGCCGACCGCCTCGGCTACCTGGTCTGGGGTGAGTTCGGCGACTGGGGCGCCAACACGGGCCCCGTCGGGCCCGACAACCAGCAGCCCACCGCCGGTTTCGTGGCCCAGTGGCTGGAGGCCGTCGAACGCGACTACTCCCACCCCGCCCTCATCGGCTGGTGCCCGCTCAACGAGACCCGGCAGGAGCTGACCGACCGGCAGAGCGTCCTGGACGACGTCACCCGTGCGATGTTCCTCGCCACCAAGGCCGCCGACACCTCCCGGCCCGTTCTCGACGCCTCCGGCTACGCCCACCGCGTACCGGAGACCGACGTCTACGACTCGCACTGCTACGAGCAGGATCCGAAGGTCTTCGGCGAGCTGATGGCCGGACTGCGTGCGGGCACTCCCTTCGTCAACCCGCAGGACGACTTGTCCGGGCAGACCTGGTCGCAGCCCTACGGCGGGCAGCCCTACTTCTGCAGCGAGTTCGGCGGCATCTGGTGGAACCCCGAGGAAGCGGCCTCCGCGGGGGAGGACCGGCTGGTCTCGTGGGGGTACGGGCAGCGACCGCGCGACGAGGAGGCGTTCCACGAGCGGTTCGCCGGGCTGACGGGGGTGCTGCTGGGGGATCCGGACATGTTCGGGTACTGCTACACGCAGTTGACGGACGTCTTCCAGGAACAGAACGGGATCTACCGGTTCGACCGGTCGGTGAAGCTCGACGTGGAGCGGGTGCGGGCCGCGCAACTCCGGGCGGCGGCCTACGAGGAGGAGGGCGGCGCGGGGGCGTAGAGCCGCCGGTGTGCGGAGGGGCGCGTACGCCGGGTGCGTACGCGCCCGCCGCTGTGCTCCCTCACGCGCTCCTCCTGACCTCCAGCCTGTGCGCCGCCACCACCTGCCGCGCCGCCCGCCCCCCGTCCGCGATCCGGTCCAGCAGCAGCCCCAGCGCCGTCCGCGCGATCTCCGCCTTGTCCGGCGCGATCGTCGTCAGCGTCGGGTTGCTGTACCGGCCGTCGTCGATGTCGTCGACGCCGATCACCGCCACGTCCTCCGGCACCCGCAGCCCCCGCTCGTGCAGCGTGTGGATCGCGCCGAGGGCGAGGAGGTCGGTGTAGCAGAACACCGCGTCGGGACGGGCGCCGCGGTCCAGGGCCGCCGCCATCGCCAGGGCCCCGTCGCGGCGGTGGTACGAGGGCGTGTGGACGACGAGCGCCGGGTCGTAGGGCACGCCCGCGGCCTGCAACGCCCGGCGATAGCCTTCCGTGCGCCGCGGCGCCGTGCCGCCGCCGCGCGGCTCCTGGTGCCCGAGCGCGGCGACGCGGCGGCGGCCCCGGCCCAGCAGGTACGCGGTGGCGTCGGCCGCGGCGGCGACGTTGTCGATCGCCACGTGGTCGACGCCGGTACCGGTGATCCGCTCGCCGAGGAGCACCAGCGGGGTGCTGCCGCGGCGGTTGTCGAACTCGTGCCGCTCGATGCCCAGAGGGCTGAAGAGCACGCCGTCGACCATGCCCGGGTTCATGCCGCTGAGCACGAAGCGCTCGGCTTCGAGCCGGCCCTCGGTCTGGTCGATGAGCACGGTGTAGCCGCTCTCGCGGGCGGCCTGCACGACGTGCCGCGTCAGCTCGGCGAAGTACGGGATGTCGATCTCGGGTACGGCGACGGCGATCAGACCGGCGCGGCGCAGCCGCAGGTTGCGGGCGGAGAGGTTGGGGCGGTAACCGAGCTGGTCGATCGCCCAGTGCACACGCTCGCGGGTGGCGGCGCTGACGGGACGGTTGCCCGAGAGCACGTTGGACACCGTGGTGGGCGACACCCGCGCGAGCGCGGCCACGTCGCGCACGCCGATGGCGCCGCGCTGGGGCGATGCTTCCGGGGGCGGCATGGGGCCATCTTCTCAGGCGGCTGCGGCGGGGCCGCGCGGGGAACTTCGGGAAGCGGACAGCGTGGTGCCGAGCGTTCGCAGAGCTGTTCCAGGTGCGCCTGCCCCTGCCGCCCCTGTTCATGGAAGGCCGGCCCGGCGGGGCCCCCGCCCTCCCGCTCTCTGAAAGGTGACCGGGTCCGGCCCCCCGGCGTCTTCGACGCCGGCCAACGCCCGCTTCACGTCACCGCAGGAGCCGGCCCCCGTTCAGCGCGATGGCGGTCCCCCTCTGAGGAGAGGGTGGTCCGACCCCGGGCGCGAGGTAGCCGTCGTCGGATCGGCCGGGTTCCGTGCCGGTCCCGGCCTCTCTTCGGCGGCCCCGCGGCCCGGGGCCGGTTACGGTGCCGTGTCCTCGAAGTAGGCGTCGAGGGCCGACTCCAGGCCGGACGCCCACTCCTTCAGCGTCGCCTTGTCCGGGGCCTCCACCTCGGCCGGGCAGACGCCGCGGCTGTCGTGGACGCTGAGGACGAGGCGGCGGCCGAACCGGGAGGTCTTGTACTCGACCGCGCCGATCTCCGGCCACGTGAACTCGGCCTCGGTGTCGTCGAGCTGGAACCGGACGCCGGTGCTGTTCACGGTCACGGAGCCGCGGCGGTCGGCGGCCTCGAAGACGGGGCCGTCGTCGCCGGAGTCCCCGGCCCCGGTCGCCTCGTCCTCGTCCTCGTCGGCGTCCCCGACCCCGTTGCCGTCGGCGTCCGCGGCCCCGGTCTCGTCCTGAGCCCCGGCCCCGCCGGTGTCACCGTCGTCGTCCCCGGATGCGTCCGCGGCGTCCGCCGGCTCCCCGGCGTCCTCCGCGTCCGTCGCGGGTTCCTTCTTCTCGTCTGTTGCTGGTGCTTCGTCCTCCTCCTTCGCGTCCGGCGGCGACGATACGAGGCCGGGCAGAGCGGCCGGGTCCATCGCGGCGGCGTTGACGGGCGTGACCTTCAGACCTTTGTTCTCCTCCACGGTCCCAAAGTATGGCCGCTGGGCCCCCTCGTGGTCTCCGGGTCCGGCCACCTGCACCGGGATGCCCGGTTCGGCACCGGGCGGCGGCTTCGTACCATTGCGCCATGGAGATCGTCGCCGTGCCCTACGACCACTCCGACGCGGTCATGCTCAACGACCGGGTCCAGATCGAGTACGCGGAGCGGTACGGCGAAGGTGATCACACGGTGATGGACCCGCTGCACTTCGCGCCTCCGCGCGGGCTCTACCTGCTGGCGTACGACGCCGACGGCACCCCGCTCGCCACCGGCGGCTGGCGGGCCATGGACGCGACGCCGGAGGGACACCGGGCCGGTGACGCGGAGCTGAAGCGGATGTACGTGGTCCCGGAGGCCCGGGGCCGCGGGCTGGCCCGGCGGATACTCGCGGCGCTGGAGGAGAGCGCGCGGGCCGCGGGGCGGACACGGATGGTGCTGGAGACGGGCATGAAGCAGCCGGAGGCCATAGCGCTGTACCGGTCGGAGGGGTACGAGCCGACGGAGAAGTTCGGCTACTACCGCCTTCATCCGGAGAGCCGCTGCTTCGCCAAGCCGCTGCGGCCGGCGCCGGACGGCGAACGGGACGGCGAACAGGCGCGGGGCGTCGCGGCGCGCTGAGCGCGCGAGGGCCGGGCCCGTACCGCTCACCCCTCCCGCTCGTCCACCACCCTGCGGATCTTGCCCACCGAGCGCTCCAGCGTCTCCGGCTCCACGACCTCGACCTCCACGCCCACCCCCACGCCCTCCCGCACCCGCCGCGCGATCGCCTCGCCCGCCGCCGTCCGCTGCTCCACCGGCGCCCCCGGCCGGGCCTCCGCCCGTACCGTCATGCGGTCGAGACGGCCCTCGCGGGTCAGCCGCAACTGGAAGTGCGGGGCCACGCCCGGCGTGCGGAGCACGATTTCCTCGATCTGGCTCGGGAAGACGTTGACGCCGCGCAGGATGATCATGTCGTCGCAGCGTCCGGTGACCTTCTCCATCCGCCGGAACGCCGGCCGCGCCGTGCCCGGCAGCAGCCGGCTGAGGTCGCGGGTGCGGTAGCGGACGACCGGCATGGCCTCCTTCGTCAGCGACGTGAACACCAGCTCGCCGCTCTCGCCGGCGGCCCTCACCTCGTCCGTGACCGGATCCACGACCTCCGGCAGGAAGTGGTCCTCCCACACGTGCAGACCGTCCTTGGTCTCCACGCACTCCTGGGCGACGCCGGGCCCGATCACCTCCGACAGGCCGTAGATGTCCACCGCGTGCAGCCCGGCCCGCTCCTCGATCTCGTGGCGCATCTCCTCCGTCCACGGCTCGGCGCCGAAGATGCCGACCTGCAGCGAGCTGGTGCGCGGGTCGATGCCCTGGCGTTCGAACTCGTCGATGATCGTGAGCATGTAGGAGGGCGTCACCATGATGACCTCGGGCGCGAAGTCCCGGATGAGCTGCACCTGCCGCGCGGTCATCCCGCCGGAGGCGGGGATGACGGTGCAGCCGAGGCGCTCCGCGCCGTAGTGGGCCCCGAGGCCGCCGGTGAACAGCCCGTAGCCGTACGCGACATGCACCCGGTGACCGGGCCGGCCGCCCGCGGCGCGGATGGAGCGGGCGACGAGACCGGACCAGGTGTCGAGGTCGGCCGCCGTGTAACCGACGACGGTGGGCAGGCCGGTGGTGCCGCTGGAGGCGTGCAGGCGGCGGACGTCGGCCATGGGGACGGCGAACATCCCGAAGGGGTAGCCCTCGCGGAGGTCGTCCTTCGTCGTGAAGGGGAAGCGGGCCAGGTCGTCGAGCGTGCGGCAGTCGTCGGGGGTGACACCGGCGGCGTCGAACTTGCGGCGGTAGAGGGGGACGTGGTCGTAGGCGCGGCGGAGCGTGGCGCGGAGGCGGTCGAGCTGGTACGCGCCGAGCTCGCCGGGGGTCATGCGCTCGCCGGCGTCGAGCAGGGGGGTGTGGGCGCCGGCCGTCGTGTCGCTCACGCCGTTCCCCCCGGCCCGTTCCCGTCGGACGCGCGTGCCGCTCCGGTGCCGTGCCGTCCGCCGTTCGCCCCGCGTGCGCCGGGTGCCCCGGCGGCGCCGTTCGCTCCCGTCGCGGGGTCGCGGACGATACGGCTCCGGCCCCGGAACTCCGCGATCACCTCGGTGCCGCGCAGCACGCTCACGTCGTAGACCCCGTTCCGCCCGAAGCACAGCCGTTCCTCGGCCCGCGCCACCAGCACGTCGCCGACGTGCGCGGGCGCCGCGTACGTGATGTCCGCGCCCGCCGCGACCGCGACCCCGCGGCTGTTGCAGGCGCACGCGAAAGCGGTGTCGGCCAGGAGGAAGACGTAGCCGCCGTGGGCGATGCCGTGCCCGTTGGCCATCTCCGCCGTCACCGCCATCCGCAGGGTCGCGGCGCCCGGCGCGGCCTCCAGCAGTTCGATGCCGTGGCGGCGGGCCGCGGCGTCGGCCGCGAACACCGTCGTGCCGTCGTGCGGCGCGGTCATGTGCTGCCCCACCTGACTCCCCTTGTGGCCCGACCGATCATTCGGTTAGCTTGCGGAGCGGCCGGATCCCAGTCAAGAGGTACGACAGGACGTACGAGATGACGGAGCACAGCACAGCGCCGGACGCGCCCGGCGCCGAGGAGTCCCGCGCCGGGGCGCCCCGCGCGATGGCGGTCGTCGGCGGCGGCCGGATGGGCGCCGGGATCGCGCAGTCGTTCGCGACCGCCGGATCGCGCGTCGTGATCGTGGAGAGCGGTGCGGACGCGGCGGCGGCAGCGGTGGAGCGGGTCGCCGGCGGGCTGCGGCGGGCCGCCGAGCGGGGCCGGCTGGCCGCCGGGGTCGACCCGGCGGAGGTGCTCTCGCGGGTGCGGGCCGTCGGGTCCGTCACGGAGCTGCCGGCGGACGCGGGGCTGGAGCTGGTGGTGGAGGCGGTGCCGGAGGACACCGGGCTGAAGGCGCGGGTGCTGGCCGGCGCCGAGCGGGCGGTGGGCCCGGACGCCGTGCTGGCGACGAACACCAGCTCGCTGTCCGTCGCCGAGCTGGCCGCCGCCCTCGGCCGGCCGGGCCGGTTCCTCGGCATGCACTTCTTCAACCCCGTTCCCGCCTCGGAGCTGGTGGAGCTGGTGACCGCGCCGGAGACCGGCGCCGCGGCGCTGGCGGCGGCGCGTGGCTGGGTGCGGACGCTGGGCAAGACGGCGGTGGTCGTCCAGGACTCGCCCGGGTTCGCCAGCAGCAGGCTCGGGGTGGCCCTGGGGCTGGAGGCGATCCGCATGGCCGAGGAGGGCGTGGCCGCGCCCGCGGACATCGACACCGCGATGGAGCTGGGCTACAAGCACCCGATGGGCCCGCTGCGCCTGACGGACCTGGTCGGGCTGGACGTGCGGCTGGCCATCGCCGAGCACCTGTGCCGGACGCTGGGGGAGCGGTTCGCGCCGCCGGAGCTGCTGCGGGCGAAGGTCGCGCGGGGCGAGCTGGGGCGTAAGACGGGCCAGGGGTTCTACGCCTGGCCGTGAGCCCCCGCCCGCCGCCGGGAGCGGACGGCGTTCCGGTCTTCCCTCCACGTCCCCCACAGGCGCCGGTGCCCCCCTCTCGCTCCCTTGCGGCCCGGGCCGCGATGAGGGCGGAATGCGACTCGGGAGGGGTTGCACGAGGGGTCGTACTGCTCCGGCAGTACGACCCAGAGCATCCGCCAGGATGACGACTTTCGCCACCGATCGCGGGATCGTTGGGATATGAGCCCACTCATGCTGTCGGTACTGCTTTCGCTGGTGTCAGCGGTGGCGTACGCCGGTGCCGCCCTCGTGCAGGAGCGTGTCGCGGCCACGACGACCGACGCCGACGGCACGGGCGGGACGTTCGCGCCCCTGCACCGCGGGAGCTGGTGGGCCTCCGTCGTACTCAACGCCTCGGGCGCGCTGCTGCACGTGGTGGCGCTCGCGTACGGGCCGCTCAGCCTGGTCCAGCCGCTGGGCGCGCTGACCATCGTCTTCGCGCTGCCGATGGCGGCGATGTTCCTCGGCCGCCGCGCCGGGCGGGCCGCCTGGCGCGGGGCGCTGCTGTCGACCGTGGGCCTGGTGGTCCTGCTGACGCTGGTCCACCCCGTTCAGTCGCGGGAACTGGCCGGCACGACGGCCCTGGCGCTGGCCGCGGTGACGGTGGGCGTGCTGGCCGTGCTGACGCTGGCGGGCATGCGGATACGGCACGTTGCGGCCCGCAGCGTGACGCTCGCGGTGGCCGCGGGCGCGGCGTTCGGCATGGCGTCGGTGTTCACCAAGGACGTCACCGCGGACTTCACCGACCCGCTGGCGATCGGCATGATCGCGATCCTCGCCCCGGCGGGGCTGCTGCTGTCGCAGGCGGCGTACCGCGGCGCGGGTCTGTCGGCGCCGCTGGCCACGCTGACGGTGGTCAACCCCGTGATAGCGGCGGCGGTCGGCGTCACGGCGCTGGGCGAGACGGTGCGGTACGGGGTGCTGGGTGCCCTGCTCGCCGTCGGAGCGGGCGCGGTCGCGGCGGCGGGGCTGATAGAGCTGACGGTGCAGGCGCACCGTACGCCGGCGGAGGAGCCCCCCGCGGAGCCCGCGGGCCCCGCTGCGGGTCCCGGGGCCGCGGCACCGGTCACCGGCAAGGTACCCGCCCCCGCCGCGCCGCCCGAGTTGATCAGCGGGGTTCCGGACGGGCCCGGGGCTCCGCCCGGCTCCGTACCGGCACCCGCCCCCGCGTACCACGCGGGCGCGGCAGCGGCGCTGTACGAGACCGCCCCGGCCACGGAGACCCGGACCCGCGCGGGCGGGACCGACGGGCCCGGAACAGCCGGGCCCGGGACGGGTCTGCCGACGACGGACGTGCCCGGGGCAGGTGTGCCCGAAGCCGTCCGCGCCGCCGCCGGGACTCCGGAAGCCGGCCCCGGTACGTCCGCGACCGACCCCCGCACTCCGGCGCCGGAGACCCCTGCACCCCGGGTCCCGGAGCCGGAGAACGCCGCCCCCGCGGGCCCGTCTCCCGCGGTGGCGGCGCTCATCATGGCCGCTGCCGCCGCCTCCGGCGGCACCGCGCTGACGCCGCACCACGCCGGCTGCTCCCGATTAGCCGGCCCGCCCGGCGCCCGCCGGGCCGACGACACCGAGGCCGGTCCGCCCCCGTGCTGTGCGGCGGCTGTGCCATGGTGGCCCCATGCGCCGCATCGTCCTGACCACCTGCGCCCTCCTCACCGTGGCGCTGGCCGCGTGCTCGACAGGGGACCGCGAGGCGGCGGCCAGCGGGGGCGCCCCCGCCGGTGAGGGCGGAGCCGGCGGGGGAGCGAGCGGCCCGGCCCCTGCGGAGCAGGACGTCCAGGAGCTACGGGTACGCATCCTGGAGCGCCTGCCGCATGACCCCGAGGCGTTCACGCAGGGCCTGGAGCTGCGCGGGGACGTCCTCTACGAGGGCACCGGCCTGGAGGGCAGCTCCTCCGTGCGCCGCGGCCCCGTCGGCGGCGAGCCCGTCGTCCGCCGCGACCTGCCCGCCCCGCTCTTCGGCGAGGGCCTGACGCTCGTCGGTCCCCGGCTCTGGCAGCTCACCTGGCAGAACGGCATCGCCATCGAACGCGACGCGGAGACCCTCGAAGAGCTGCGCCGCGTGCGCTACGAGGGCGAGGGCTGGGGCCTGTGCCACGACCGTACGGACGGCGGCACCGGCGGCCGGCTCGTCATGAGCGACGGCACCTCCCGGCTCACGTTCCGCGACCCGAAGACGTTCGAGCCCGTCGGCCACGTGGACGTCACCCGTGACGGCGAACCCGTCGACCAGCTCAACGAGCTGGAGTGCACCGGCGACGGCAGCGTCTACGCGAACGTCTACCAGACCGACACCCTGGTCCGTATCGACCCGGACACCGGCGCCGTCACCGCGGACATCGACGCCTCGGGGCTGCTGCGGCCCGCGGAGCTGCGGGGCGGGGCCCAGGAGCTCAACGGGATCGCCGCCGTGCCGGGCGGCGAGGAGTTCCTGCTCACGGGCAAGCGCTGGCCCCGGATGTTCCGGGTCGGATTCGTGCCGCGCTGAGGCCGCGGAAAAAGTCCGCGCGGGGTGTCGATCCGGCACGGTGCCGTTCGACGCATGGGCAGAAGGACGGCACACGGCCGCCCGCGACGAGAACGAGGAGACGCGCGATGCGCTACATGTTGCTGATCGAGCCGGACCTGGAGAAGAGCCCCGCGGACGGCATGCCCAGCCAGGCGGTCATGGACGAGATGGGCAAGCTGCTGGACGAGATGACCAAGTCCGGCGTGCTGCTGGACACCGCCGGGCTGAAGCCGGCCGAGGAGGCCGTGCGGGCCGTCTCCGACCGCGGGAAGCTCTCCGTGGTCGACGGGCCGTTCACCGAGTCCAAGGAGATGGTCGGCGGCTATCTGATCGTCCAGGTCAAGTCGAAGGACGAGGCTCTGGAGTGGGCGAACCGCTTCCTGCGGGCGCACGGTGAGGAATGGGTCATCACCGTGGAGCTGCGGGAGATCATGGAGGACTGACCGCGGGTGACGGCCCAGGTCAAAGCCGTGACGAGTTGCCTTCGGCCGGGGCGGGCTGTTCTGATGTGGGGCTGTGACGGCTTCGCAGGACGCCCGCGCCCGGCGGGAGGACGTATCCCCGCCGCCCGCCGCCGCGCGGAGGGCCACCGACCGCGCCGTGGCCGCCGTCTGGCGGATCGAGTCCGCGCGGATCATCGCGGGCGTGGCCCGGGTCGTGCGCGACATCGGCGTGGCGGAGGAGCTGGCGCAGGACGCGCTGGTCGCCGCGCTGGAGCAGTGGCCCGTCTCGGGCGTGCCCGACAATCCCGGCGCGTGGCTCATGGCCACGGCCAGGCGGCGGGCCATCGACCTCGTACGCCGCAAGGAGCGCTACGCGCGCAAGCTGGCGGAGATCGGGCACGACCTGGAGAGCCGCCGTCCGGAGGGCGAGGCGCAGCTCGCCGCGGTCCTCGACGACGACATCGAGGACGACCTGCTGCGGCTGGTGTTCACCGCCTGCCACCCGGTGCTGTCCACGCCCGCGCGGGTGGCGCTCACCCTGCGGCTGCTGGGCGGGCTGACCACGGACGAGATCGCGCGGGCGTTCCTGGTCACGGAGCCGACGGTGGCGCAGCGCATCGTGCGGGCCAAGCGGACGCTGGCGAAGGCGGAGGTGGCGTTCGAACAGCCGCAGGGGCCGGAGCGGGCGGAGCGGCTGGCGTCGGTGCTGGAAGTCATCTACCTGGTCTTCAACGAGGGGTACTCGGCGACTGCCGGGGACGACTGGATGCGCCCGGCGCTGTGCGAGGACGCGCTGCGGCTGGCGCGGGTGCTGGCGGGGCTGATGCCGAAGGAGCCCGAGGTCCACGGGCTGACGGCGCTGCTGGAGATCCAGGCGTCGCGGGCCGCGGCGCGTACGGGGCCGGACGGCGAGCCGGTGCTGCTGCTGGAGCAGAACCGGCGGCGGTGGGACCACCTGCTCATCCGCCGCGGGTTCGCGGCGCTGGCGCGTGCGCAGTCGCTGGTCGCGGCGGGGGCGCCGGGGCCCGGGCCGTACGCGCTGCAGGCGGCGATCGCGGCGTGCCACGCGCGGGCGCCGCGGGCCGGGGACACCGACTGGGGGCAGATCGTCCGGCTGTACGAGGCGCTGGCGAGGGTGGCGCCTTCGCCGGTGGTGGAGCTGAACCGGGCGGTGGCGGTGTCCATGGCGTCCGGGCCGCGGGACGCGCTGCGGATCGTCGACGGGCTCGCCGACGCGCCGGCGCTGAAGGACTACCACCTGCTGCCGAGCGTCCGCGGCGACCTGCTGCGGCGGCTGGGGCGGGCGGAGGAGGCACGGGAGGAGTTCGCGCGCGCGGCGGAGCTGACGCGCAACACGCAGGAGCGCACGCTGCTGCAGACCCGGGCGGAGTCCTCGCCGGACGGGCCGTGACGACCGGGCCGGGCTTCGCCGGCCCGCCCGCGCTCAGGTCTCCAGCACCAGCGGCAGGCCGAAGAGCGGGAACAACCGCTCCGCGCTCAGGAAGTTGTTCATCCCGGTGACCTTGCCGTCCTCGATCTCCAGGACCTGGATCGCCCAGCCGCGGTGGCCGCCGGTCTCCGGATCCGGGTGGTACTGCGCGAAGGCCGGCATCCCGTTCGCCGCGCAGGGGACCAGGCGGGAGCCGCGGCAGACCGCGCCCGTGCCGAGGAACCACGTGCGGACGGCCTCCGGGCCCTGCAGCCACAGCGGGAGCGGGGGCATGGAGAGGACGACGTCCTCGCGCATCAGCGCCGTGAGCCCATCGAGGTCGTACCGCTCGAAGGCGTCCACATAGCGCTCCAGGAAGCGCTGCTGGTCCGCGTCCAGCGGCTTGGCCGGCTCGCTGTCGGCCGGGGCCTCGGCGGCCAGGGTGGCGCGGGCGCGCTGCAGCGCGCTGTTCACCGACGCCACGGAGGTCTCCAGCAGCTCCGCGACCTCGCTCGCCCTCCAGGCGAGCACGTCCCGCAAGATCAGCACCACGCGCTGGCGGGCCGGCAGGTGCTGCAGCGCGGCGACGAAGGCGAGGCGCACGGAGTCACGCTGGGCCGCTACCTCCGCGGGGTCGCCGCCGGCGGGGATGACCTTCGTGTCCGGCATCGGCTCCAGCCACGTGGCCTCCGGAAGGGCCGAGCCGAGGGCGACCTCCGGGGACGTGGTGGCCGCGCCGGGGGACGACAGGTCCATCGGGCGGGCGCGGCGCTGAGGGCTGCCGTGCATGTCGAAACAGACATTCGTGGCGATCCGGTACAGCCACGAGCGCATCGACGCGCGGCCCTCGAAGCGCTCGAAGCCCTTCCAGGCGCGCACCATCGTCTCCTGGACCGCGTCCTCCGCCTCGAAGCCGGAGCCGAGTATGCGGTAGCAGTACCCGGTCAGCTCGACGCGGTGGGACTCCAGGCGCTTCTCCACCGGCTCTTCTGCGGCGGGCTCCGCCACGTCTTGTCTGGTCACGTGTGCATCGTACGGGCGGGCACTGACAACGGTCATCGGTCGTGACAGATGCACCGAATTCGCCAGCAGGTCACCGCAAGGGCTTACTCCCGGCCACCCGGCGTGGCACTGTGCGGAAGATGTTGATCAGAGCGACCCGATCAGGAGTGCCCATGACCGGCAGACCCACCCGTCGTACGGCCCTGCTCACCGCGCTCGGCGCGGGCACGGCCGCCGCCCTTCCCGCCGCCGTCGCGCACGCGGCCGGCGGGAAGCCCACCCCGCCCGTCGCCGTCACCGACCAGAAGTCCCGCCGCGTCCTCGTCCTCGATGTGCGCCTGCCGTGGGACTCGCCGGACGCCGTGCGCTGGGCCTTCTCGCCGGAGGGCGACGAGAGGTACGCGGACCTCGTGCCGCAGGAGAGCTGGACGTACGTCGACGAGGCCAAGGCCCGCCGCCGCAAGGGCCGTACCTACCTGCTGACCACCGCCTCCTTCGGCTTCGCCGCCGTCGTCGAGGTGCCCACGGGCCGCCGCTACTGGGCGGGCGCCCTCGCCGGCGGCACGGACACGCTCAACCCGCACAGCATCGAGCTGCTCCCCGACGGCAACGTCGCCGTCGCCGGCAGCACCGGCGACATCATCCGCATCTACACCGCCTCGCAGGGTCCGGCCGCCGACGCGTACGCCGAGTACCGCTTCGACGACGCGCACGGACTGCAGTGGGACGAGCGGCGCGGCCTGCTGTGGGCCCTCGGCTACGACGAACTGATCGCCCTGAAGGTCGGCGGCACCCCCGCCGAGCCCACCCTCACCCGCGTCGACACCGCCGCCCTGCCGCACCCCGACGGGGTGCGGGCCGGCGGGCACGACCTCGGCCTCGTCGCGAGCCACCCGGACCGGCTGTGGCTGACCACGAACCACGCGGTGTACCAGTACGACATCGCCCGGCGCGAGTTCCGCCAGGACTTCGCCGGCGCCGCGCAGATCAGCCGGCGCAGCGTGAAGGCCGTCAGCGACGTGCCGGGCAGCGGCCGGGTCGCCACCACCGTGCCGGAGCCGGGTCTCGGTGAGACCTGGTGGACGACGACCGTTTCGGCGCACAACCCGGAGGGCGCGTACAAGCTCCCGGACGGCGGGATCTACAAGGCCCGTTGGTGGCTGCCGGAACCCCGGTGAGCGCGGCGTGGCCGAGTCCGGCCGCGCCGTCCCCTCCGGTGCCCGGCCCCGCACCCGGGTGAGATGACGCCGGCGTCCTGAAAGCCGGTGGTGTCCGGCCTGTTCAGCCCTCGGGCTCCTCGGCGGTGGACCCGGCGCGCGTGCGCTTCCCGTCCTCGAACTCCCTGCGCAGCCGCCGGTCCATCGCCATGGCGACCTCCGCCTCCAGCACCTCCATCGACACCGGCCGTAACTGCTCCAGCGCGTCGGTCAGCCGTTCCACCTGCTCGCCGGTCAGCTCGCCCGCCGGCGTCTCCGTGACGTCGGCCAGCACGTGCTCGCGTATGAGCGCGGTGAACAGCCCGGCGAGGTCGTCGGCGTGGGCGCGCACCTCGCGAGCGGCGGCGAGCACGGCGGCCAGCGGCACCCCGCTGGCCACCAGCTTCGACGAGGCGTCCAGCAGCCGCCGGCTGACGTGGATGAACTCCTCGCCCTCCACGGCGACATAGCCCATGTCGATGGACGTCGCCAGGTTCTCCGGCGAGACCTCACCCGCGAACCGGTCGGCCAGCTCCTCCGGCGTGATGCGCACCGGGGTCTCCTCCGACCACGGCTTCGTCGGCGTCTCCTCCAGGCCGAGCAGCTCGGCGGCGCCGCGTACGTCCCTGCCGCTTTCGAAGGCGGAGATCAACTCCGCGATGCCGCCGAGGGTGTGACCGCGGTCCAGCAGCGCGGAGATCGTCCGCAGCCGGGACAGGTGGCCCTCGCCGTACCAGGCGATCCGGCCCTCGCGGCGCGGTGGCTGGAGGAGTTTGCGCTCGCGGTAGAAGCGCAGGGTGCGGACGGTGATGCCGGCGCGCTCGGCCAGCTCCTCCGTCCGGTATTCGCGTCCCACCTCTGTCCCTCCGCCGGTCCGCCGCGGCCGGTCCGCGCGGCCTTCGCCGTTCTCCCGCCGTCCTCGCAGGTCCGGGCCGTACGCCCGGACCACCAGGGTAGGACCTCCCGCCGACACCCCGCCCCCGGGCGGAAGTCGATCGCGCCGGCCCCCTACCCATCGGTAAGGACACGGCCTACTCTCATTCTGCCAGTGAATGCTGGCGCAATCGCGACTCCACGGCTGGGAGGACGAGGGCGATGACGCGTGAACATGTCAGGGTGGCGGTGATCGGTTCGGGCTTCGGCGGCATCGGCGCCGCCGTCCGGCTGCGCCGCGAGGGGATCACGGACTTCGTCGTGCTGGAGCGCGCGAGCGCGCTCGGCGGCACCTGGCGGGACAACAGCTACCCGGGCTGCGCCTGCGACGTCCCCTCGCACCTCTACTCGTTCTCCTTCGCTCCCAACGCCGAGTGGCCGCGCACCTTCTCCGGCCAGCGGCACATACGCAGCTACCTGGAGCAGGTCGCCGACGTCTTCGGCATACGGCAGCACGTCCGCTTCGACCACGAGGTGCGCAGCATCCGCTGGGACGACGACGAACTGCACTGGGAGATCGACACCCCGCGCGGCGAACTCACCGCCGACGTCGTGGTCTCCGCCACCGGGCCGCTGTCCGACCCCAAGATCCCGGACATCCCCGGCCTCGACACATTCCCCGGCAAGGTCTTCCACTCCGCGCGCTGGGACCATGACGTGCCGCTGGGCGGCAAGCGCGTCGCCGTGGTCGGCACCGGCGCCTCCGCCATCCAGATCGTGCCGTCCATCCAGCCCGAGGTCTCCCGGCTCACCGTCTTCCAGCGCACCGCGCCGTGGGTGCTGCCGCGGGCGGACCGCACCATCAGCGCCACCGAACGGTGGCTGCACGCGCGCGTCCCCGCGACGACCAAGCTGCGCCGCGGCATCCTGTGGGGCATCCGTGAACTTCAGGTGCAGGCGTTCACCAGACATCCGGGAGAGCTGGGATTCCTGGAGCGCCTGGCGAAGCGGCACATGGCCCGGGCCGTGAAGGACCCCGGCCTGCGCCGCAAGCTCATCCCCGACTACCGCATCGGCTGCAAGCGGATCCTGCTCTCCAACGACTACTATCCGGCGCTCACCCAGCCCAACGTCGACCTCGTCGCCTCCGGTCTGAAGGAGGTGCGCGGCTCGACCCTCGTGGCCGCCGACGGCACCGAGACCGAGGCCGACGCGCTCGTCTTCGGCACCGGCTTCCACGTCACCGACATGCCCATCGCCGAGCGCATCAAGGGCCGCGACGGCACCACGCTCGCCGAGGCGTGGAGCGGCGGGATGGCCGCGCTGCGCGGCGCCAGCGCAACCGGTTTCCCCAACCTGCTGACGGTCATCGGCCCCAACACCGGCCTCGGGAACAGCTCGATGATCCTCATCATCGAGGCACAGCTCACCTACATGGCCGACTTCCTCCGCCGTCTCGACCACCTCGCGAGGCCCGGCGGCCGGGTCGCGCTCGACGCGCGGCCGGCGGCGGTGAGCAACTGGAACGCGTGGGTGCAGGAACGGATGAAGCGCACGGTGTGGAACACCGGCGGCTGCGACAGTTGGTACCTGGACGCCAACGGGCGCAACACCACCGTGTGGCCGGGCACGACGAGCGAGTTCCGCAAGGTGACGAGGAAGGTGCACCCGGAGGAGTACGAGGTGTTGCGCACCGGCGGGGGAGCGCGGCGTACCGGGGAGAGCTCCCCGGAGTCCGCCGGCGCGCGCCGGGGCGGGGAGGCAGTCCGGTGACCCGGCTCATGCACGTCACCTCCGGCCCGTACGCCCCGCCCGTGCCCCGCCGGGAGCTGACCGCCGTCTCCGCCGACGGCACCCGGCTGTACGTCGAGGAGCACGGTCCGAAGGACGCGCCCGCCGTCGTCCTCGCGCACGGCTGGTGCTGCTCGACCGCCTTCTGGGCGTCGGTCGTCCGCCAGCTCTCACCCGACCACCGGGTCATCGTGTACGACCAGCGCGGCCACGGCCGCAGCTCCGCCGGCACCTACGGCTCGTACCGGACCGCCACCCTCGCCGACGACCTCGGTGCCGTGCTCGACGCGGCGCTGGTCCCCGGTGAGAAGGCCGTGATCGGCGGCCACTCGATGGGCGGCATGACGCTGATGGCCGCCGCCGGGCGTCCCTACCTGCGTGAGCGGGCCGCCGCCGTGCTGCTGTGCAGCACGGGCAGCGCGCGGCTGGTGCCCGAGTCACGGGTGGTGCCGCTACGGGCCCGGGGGCTGCGCTCCGCGGTGCACCGCGCGCTGCTCGTCTCACGGCTGCCCATGGGGCCGGTGACGCCGCTGTCGAAGAAGGTCCTGGGCCAGGCGATCCTGGGCCGGGGCGCCACTCCGGCGCAGATCGAGGCGAGCGCCCGGATCGTCTTCGCCACCCCGCGCAAGGCGCGCGGCACGTGGGGCCGGGTCCTGGCGGCGCTGGACCTGGACGCGGAGGTGGCGCGGATGCCGGTGCCGGCCGCGGTGGTGCACGGCAGCGCGGACCGGCTGACGCCGGTGCGGCTGGCGCGGAAGATCGACGGGCTGCTGCCGGAGAGCGCGGGGTTCACCGAGCTGGCCGGGCTGGGGCACATGACCCCCATCGAGGCGCCGTACGCGGTCGCCGAGGTGCTGCGCGGGCTCGTCCGCGACCACCTGGCGGGAACGCCGGCGCGGGCGCAGGCTGAAGGGGCGTCCGGGACGATCGCCGGGACGGCCGGCGAGCCGCCTGCCGGGACGCCTGCCGGACCGGCCGCCGCCGCGGCCACCGAGGAGAAGGAGGCGGGCGCATGAGCCGCTGGCACGGAATCGAGGGCAGGACGGTCGTCGTCACCGGCGCCGCCCGCGGGGTCGGCGCGCTGCTGGCCCGCCGGCTGTCGGCGCGCGGGGCGCGGCTCGCGCTGGTGGGGCTGGAGCCGGACGAGCTGAAGAAGGTCGTCGACTCGCTGCCCGGCGACGCCGCCCACTGGCACGCGGACGTCACCGACCACGACGCGATGGCGGGCGCCGCCGCCGAGGTCGAGGAGCACTTCGGCGGCGTCGACGTGGTGGTCGCCAACGCGGGCGTCGCCACCGGCGGCCCGTTCCTCGACTCCGACGCCCGTTCCTTCGACCGGGTCATCGAGGTCAACCTGCTGGGCAGCGTGGCCACCGCCCGCGCCTTCCTGCCCGCGCTGGTCCGTTCGCGCGGCTACCACCTCCAGATCGCCTCCCTCGCCGCCGTGACGCCCGCACCGATGATGGCGGCGTACTGCGCGTCGAAGTCCGGCGTGGAGGCGTTCGCGCACTGCCTGCGCGGCGAAGTCGGCCATCAGGGCGTGGACGTCGGCGTCGGCTATCTGAGCTGGACCGACACCGACATGGTGCGCGGCGCCGACGAGGACGAGGTACTGCGCGACATGCGGGCGCGGCTGCCGTGGCCGTCCAACAAGACCTATCCGCTGGCGCCCGCGGTCGAGCGGCTGGTGGCGGGCATCGAGCGGCGCTCGCCGCACGTCTACGGGCAGTGGTGGCTGCGCGGCATGCAGGCGGTGCGCGGTGCGCTGCCGTCGGTCGTCAGCGGGCCGCTGGGGCGGCGGGAGATGCGGAAGCTGGCGCCGCGGCTCGCGGCGACGCGGGAGGCGCGCGGCGGTCTGGTCGGCGCGGGCGGCGCGGCGGACGAGCGGGCGCGGGCGCTGCGCGAGACGCGGGACTAGCTGTTCTGTCTCGGGAGGTTGTGGACGGTGATGTAGGTCTCGGCTGGGGTTCTTGAACGGGTGAGGGCCTTCCGGGTTCGGTGTGGATTGCGACATCTCCACCGAGCGATCAGAAGGCCCTCATGAACCACCGTAATGCCCCGCTGACCGAGACCGGTCGTCTGCGTCTGGCCCGCTGCGTCGTTGAGGACGGCTGGAGCGTGCGGCGGGCCGCCGAGCGGTTCCAGGTCTCACCAACCACCGCATCCCGGTGGGCGAGCCGCTACCGGGAGCTGGGCGAGGCCGGGATGCGTGAGCGCTCCTGCCGCCCGCATCGCAGCCCACGCCGGA